>CAUQAR010000001.1:0-43091 GCA_963515775.1 uncultured Selenomonas sp.
AACGAAGCGTGTACCTCGCGCGTCGGCAGTCCGATCGAAAAGGAGCTGGCCCGACAGAAAGAGCGCGCCGCGGCAAATGCGGCGGACCCGCAGGAGGGGAAGACCAAGACAAAAGCCAAGCGGGCATCCGTACAGAAAAAAAATACCCGCAGACAGGGATCAGGCGCATGAGAAACGTCATCGTTGTTGGCGCGGGTCTTGCGGGGAGCGAGGCGGCATGGCAAGCGGCGGAACACGGGGCGGAGGTTGCGCTCTATGAGATGCGGCCCCTGCGTACATCGCCGGCACACAAGACCGCGGATTTTGCAGAACTCGTATGCAGCAATTCCCTGCGCGGCGCGAGCCTCGAAAACGCCGTCGGCGTCTTGAAGGAGGAGATGCGCAGGCTGAACTCCCTCGTCATTCGCGCCGCAGACGCGACAGTCGTTCCGGCCGGCGGCGCGCTTGCCGTAGACCGCCGGGCGTTCAGCCGATATATCACGGAGCAGATCGCGGCGCATCCGCATATAGCGGTGCGGCGTGCGGAGGTTACGGCGATTCCCCGCGGGGAGGGCAGCGTCGTCGTCATCGCGTCCGGCCCGCTCACGGACGGCGCGCTTGCCGATGAGATTCATGCTATGCTTGGCGACGACGCCCTGTATTTTTACGATGCGGCCGCACCGCTCGTCGATTTCGGCAGTATCGATATGACGCGGGCCTACCGTGCGTCCCGCTACGGTAAAGGAGAACCGGCGTATATCAACTGCCCGATGAACGCGCAGGAATACGAGGCGTTCTGGCAGGCGCTCAGGGCAGCGGAAACGGCGCCGGCACACGACTTTGAGAAAGAGATTTTCTTTGAGGGTTGCATGCCTGTCGAGGTCATGGCGGCGCGCGGCGTGAATACGCTCCTCTTCGGCCCGCTCAAGCCCATGGGACTGGAGCATCCGGATACGGGGGTGCGCCCGCATGCCGTCGTGCAGCTTCGGCAGGACAACGCGGAGGGCACGATTTACAACATCGTGGGCTTTCAAACGCGGCTGACATGGCCGGAACAGCGGCGCGTCTTCCGCATGATCCCGGGGCTTGCGCGCGCAGAGTTCCTGCGGTACGGCGTGATGCACAGGAACACATTTATCAATGCGCCGCGACACCTTCTGCCGACCTTTCAGCTGCGCGGGGAGGATCGATTGCTCTTTGCCGGACAGATGACGGGCGTCGAGGGCTATGTCGAATCGGCGGCATCCGGGCTCGCAGCGGGGCGCAATGCCGCCCGCATCGCGGCGGATCGCACGCCCCTCGTGTTCCCGCGGACCACATGTCACGGCGCCCTGGCCCACTATATCACAACCTCCGATCCGGCGCATTTTCAGCCCATGAACATCAACTTTGGACTGCTTCCGCCGCTTGCACATCTCCCGCGGCGCACGCGCAAGCCCGAGAAAAAACTTCTCATGGCGCAGCGGGCGCTTGCGGATCTGGAGGAGTTTTGTTCGGCATAATAGAAAGGCACATACCATGACATTTCATGCGACCACCATCGTCGCCGTAAAGAAGGGGAATCAAGTCGCCGTTGCGGGCGACGGGCAGGTGACCTTCGGGGAGCGCGCCATCATGAAGGCCACCGCACGCAAAGTGCGGCGCCTCTATCACGGAAAGATTCTGGCCGGGTTTGCCGGTTCGGTGGCGGATGCGTTTACACTGTTTGAAAAATTCGAGGCGAAGCTCGAATCCTACGGCGGAAATTTACAGCGATCCGCCGTGGAGCTTGCAAAGGAATGGCGCACTGACAAGGTGCTGCGCAAGCTCGAGGCGTTGCTGCTCGTCGCGGATCAAGAGAGCATTCTCATGATCTCCGGCAACGGCGAAGTCATTGAGCCGGACGGCGACTGCACCGCGATCGGATCGGGCGGATTCTTCGCCCTTGCCGCCGCGCGCGCGCTTGTCGCGCACAGCGCGATGGACGCGCCTGCCATCGCCCGGGAATCCCTTTCCATTGCAGCAGATATCTGCGTTTACACAAATCACAACATCACGGTGGAGGTCTTGGAATCATGAGCAGAATCGGGGTCAACGAGCAGACGCCGCGCGAGATCGTTGCCGAACTCGACAAATACATCGTAGGACAGCGCGAGGCGAAGCGCTCCGTCGCCATCGCCCTGCGCAACCGGTGGCGCAGCCGCCAGCTCGATGCTGACATGCGCGAGGACATCATTCCGAAAAACATCCTCATGATCGGCTCGACCGGCGTCGGCAAGACCGAGATTGCGCGCCGTCTCGCACGACTCGTGCGCGCGCCGTTTCTGAAAGTGGAGGCGACCAAGTTCACGGAAGTCGGATACGTCGGGCGCGATGTCGAATCCATCGTGCGCGATCTCGTTGAGACTGCGGTGCGCATGGTGCGCCGGGAGAAACTGGACGAAGTTCGGGAGAAGGCGGCTGAGAACGCAGAGGAACGGCTGATCGACGTATTCGTTCCCGCACCGAAGAAGTCGTCCAACCCGCTCGGCAAACTCTTTGGCGCCGAAGAAGAGGAACCGAAAGAAACGACGGAGCCGCCGAAATATCAGGCGGGACGCGAATGGATGCGCAAACGTCTGCATGCGGGAGAAATGGAAAACGAAACCGTCGAGATCGAGGTCGAGGAATCCGCCCGTCCCATGGCTGGCATGTTTGCCGGGTCCTCCCTCGAGGGGATGAGCGATAACCTACAGTCCATGATCGGCTCGCTCGTGCCGAAACGCCGCCGCAAGCGCAAGGTGACCGTCGCGCAGGCGCGCAAGATCTTCGCCGCAGAGGAGGCGGACAAGCTCGTCGATATGGACGTCGTGGCGGAGGAGGCGGTGCACGCAGCGGAATACAGCGGCATCGTCTTCCTCGATGAAATCGACAAGGTGGCCGTCGGCAGCGGGCGTACTGCGGGCGCAGATATATCGCGCGAGGGTGTTCAGCGCGACATCCTGCCCATCGTCGAAGGCTCCACCGTCGTCACGAAGTACGGCCCGGTTAAGACGGACCATGTCCTCTTTATCGCAGCGGGTGCGTTTCATATTGCGAAACCCTCCGATCTCATCCCGGAACTGCAAGGGCGCTTTCCGATTCGCGTCGAACTCAAGTCGCTCGTCAAAGAGGACTTCGAGCGCATTCTCACGGAACCGAAGAACGCGCTCCTCAAGCAGTACGGCGCACTGCTCGGCGCAGAGGGCGTTGCGCTGACCTTCCGGCCCGATGCAATTGAACGGCTGGCAGAGCTGGCCGAGACCGTCAACGAGCAGACCGAGGACATCGGCGCGCGTCGCCTCTATACGCTCCTCGAAAAACTCCTCGAGGACCTCTCCTTCGACGCCCCCGACCTCACGGAAAAAGAAGTCGTCATCGATGCGGCGTACGTCGACCGCACGCTTGCGGACATCGCCGTGGACCGCGATATATCGCGCTTTATTTTGTAGACTGGCCGCGTGTTTTTATCGTTTTTGTATAGAGAAAGGGCTATTGCACGAAGAAAGAATTCGTGCAATAGCCCTGTTTATTTGCAGCTCAAAGCGCTGCGTGCAGGAGTGTTTTGGCGTATTCGTCCGTGGGGCGGGTGAGCACCTCGCGCACCGGCCCCTGCGCGACGATACGACCCCCACGCATGATGAGCACGCGCGCTGCGATCGAACTCACGAGCGCGAGATCATGTGAGATGAAGATGAGGCTCACGCCGTGTTCTTTCTGCAAATGGAGCAGGAGAGACACGATCTTTGCCTGTACGGAGACGTCGAGCGCCGAGGTTGCCTCGTCGCAGATGAGAATATCCGGATGTACTGCCATCGCGCGCGCAATCGCGGCACGCTGGCATTCACCGCCGCTCATCTCGTGCGGATAACGCTCTGCATAGGACGCGGGCAGCCCCACCTCGGAGAGGAGAGCGGCGACGCGCTCTTTTGTATGCCTGCCGTCGGGGACGCACAGGCGGCAAATCGTTTCGCCGATCATGTCCCCGACGGTGCGCCGCGGGTTGAACGAGCCGGGCGCATCCTGGAATACCATCTGCACGCGCGTGTAGAGCGCGCGCCGCTGCTTCCCCGCGGCACGAGTGATGTCCGTACCGTCCAGCAAAATACGCCCGCCCGTCGCCGTATGCAGCCCCGTGAGGAGCTTTGCGACGGTCGATTTTCCGCTGCCGCTCTCGCCGACGATGCCGAGGAGTTCATTTCTTCGCAGGGAAAATGAGATGTTGTCGACCGCCTGTATGCGCTGCGCACCTTCACGAAAATCCATGGAGACGTTCTCGAACCGAAGGAGTTCCGAGGAGACCGCGTGCCGCCGGGCATGCGCATCTGAAGGATGCGCTGCGTGCATCGCCAGCGGATCACAGTCGCTACCGGGCGTGTAAAGCATCTTCGGCACTGCGGCCAGCAGCGCACGGGTGTAGTCATGCTGCGGATGCCCGAGTACCTCCCGGACCGTCCCTTGCTCGACGATGCGCCCTTTCGACATCACGGCGATGCGGTCGGAAATGTGCCGTACGACGCCGATGTTGTGTGTGATGAGGAGGATTGCCGTCCCCGTACGATCTTTTAGCGCGCGCAGCTCGTCGAGCACTTGCAGCTGAACGGTCGCGTCGAGCGCGGAGGTCGGCTCGTCGGCAAGCAGTAGCTGCGGGCGCAGGATCACGGCGAGTGCAATCGCCGCACGCTGCGCCATGCCGCCCGAGAGTTCAAAGGGATAGGCCGCGAGAATGCGGCCGGTATCCCTAAAGCCCATGCCGCCGAAGACTTCCTCTGCCCGCGCCAGAATCTCGGCACGCGGGCATTTTTCATGCGCACGCACGGTTTCTGCAAGCTGGGTACCGATCGTTCGCGACGGGTTCAGCGATGCGCCTGCGTACTGGAATACCATCGCAAGCTCTTCTCCGCACAGGCGACGCTTGTCCGCTGCGGAGACGGCAGCCATATCCTGCCCTGCAAAGCGCACGCTGCCCGCGAGGATCTCCGTGGAGAGACCGCGTATCTGCGCGACAGACTTGAGCAGGGTCGATTTTCCGCTGCCGCTCTCACCGACGACGCCAAGGACTTCGCCCGGGCGGAGCGTCAGGCGGATATCCCGGATGACGGGCATGCCGCCGTAGCCGGCCGTCAGGTTTTCAATCTGCAGGAGTTCCCGCATCATTTGATCCTCTATTCGTCGTCATTCAATGCTTCTCGAGATCCTTCGACGCCTGATAGTAGTCGCTGGGGGAGGTCAGGAAGCCGCTGACGTTCTTCGAGATGCCGGTCAGCATATTGTTGAATCCGATGAAGTCCATCGCGCCGTCGTCGATCGCCTGCTGCTGAATGCGGTTGACCAGTGTGACGCGCTTTGCAAAGTCAAAGGTATTCGGTAGCTCCGCGAGTGCAGCCTGCACGGCGGGATTGTGATAGCGGCTGAAATTCGCAGCGCCCGTCGCGCTCATCGTGTCACGCAGGAACGCGTACGGATCGCCCGTCGGCATCGTGACGACGGAGTAGAGGGACATCTCGAAGTCGCCGGGCTTCAGATAGTTCGCCTTCTCATGCGGGACGATCTCGACGTTGATGCCGATTTTCTTGAGCTGCGCCTGCATCTCCGTCGTGATATTCTCGTTAAAGAGGCGTTTGTAAACGCCCATCTG
This sequence comes from uncultured Selenomonas sp., assembly GCA_963515775.1. Classification (GTDB taxonomy): domain Bacteria; phylum Bacillota; class Negativicutes; order Selenomonadales; family Selenomonadaceae; genus Centipeda. Next base: position 5,615 of record CAUQAR010000001.1, read on the forward strand.
CACCGTCAGCGGCTTGCCGTCCTTCTCCACGATGCCGTCGCCGTCACTGTCCGTATAGCCTGCCGCCGCAAGAACGGCCTTTGCTTTCTCGGGGTCAAAGAGGTGGATCTTGAGCGCGGGATCGCCGAACGGCGTCGCCGCGAGGAACGCACTGCCGGATGCGGTCATCGCGCCCTTCAGCACATCGTCGCCGATGGTCTTCTTGTCCACACCGTACATAATCGCTTCGCGCACGGCGGGATCGGTCAGTTTCTCGAGGTTGAAGTAGAGCTGATAGGTGCGCGTCTGCGGCGTCTTGACCACTGTGAACTGATCCGATTGGGCGACCGTCTCGGCCGTCTCGGGGCTCAGATCGAGCGCGACGTCGATCTCGCCCGACTGGAGCGCCATCGCAAGTGTGTTGAAGTCCGCAATCTTCGTGTATTCGAGGCCGTCGACCTTCACCTCGCCGCCCCAATACTGCGCGTTCTTTTCCATAACGGCAGATTTCTCAGAATCAAATGCGGTCAGGATGAACGGCCCTGTGCCGATGGGGGCGTTGTCAAAGTCCTGCGTTCCCGCAACGTCCAAGATGACGGCGTACGGATCGCAGAGGTCGTTGACGAGCGTTGCGTACGGTTCCTTCGTCTTGATGGTGACGGTATTGCCCTCCGCGGTGAACACGGCATCCTTCAGCCACGCGGCGCGATCGTTGATCTCGGCGGTGCGCTTCAGGGACGCAATGACCTTTTCGGCGGTCATCTTCTCGCCGTTGGAGAATGTGACCTCCTCCTTCAGCGTGATGCGCCAAACGGTCGGTTCGAGATTCTCCGCCTTTTCCGCAAGCCACGGCTGCGGCTTCATCTCGTCGTCGAGACGAAACAGCGTTTCGCCGACGCCGTAGCGTACGGCGTACCATCCGTTCCACTCCTTCGCGGGATCCATTGTGCCGCTTGTGACGGCGACCGTGCCGCCGACATGTACGATCTTTTTCCCGCCGTCCGCAGATGTATCCGCGCCGCCGCATCCGCTGAGCGATACGGGGAGAGCGAGCATCAACGCCGCACATAGCGCTTTTCGGAAATTCAGTTTCATCGTTACCTCCTCATATGATGTTCAACCATATATATCAACGCGCCTATACGTCGGCGCGCCGTTCACACATTTTGGGATCGAGCAGATCGCGCAGCTGATCGCCGAACATGTTAAAGACCATCATCACGGCGACCATCACACCGCTCGGTGCAAGCGCCGCCCACGGCGCCCGCTGGAGATAGCGCTGTCCCTCGCTGATCATCGCGCCCCATTCGGCCTCCGGAATCTTGACCCCGATGCCGAGGTAGGAAAGTCCCGCCAGCCCCATCATCATGATGCTGACATGCAGGACTGCGGTGACCACGAGCGGTCCCGCGATGTTCGGCAGAAAGTGCAGGAAGAGGATGCGCGCGTTGCTGCATCCGCTGAGGCGCGCCGCATGGATGTAGGTCTCCTCCTTGACCGTGATCACAGCGCTCCGTGCAATCCGCGCATACTGCGTCCACGTCGTCGCGACGAGCGCCAGCACCGCGTTGCAGAGGCCGCCGCCGAGGACACCCGCGACTGCAATCGCAAGCACAATGTCGGGAAAGGCCTGAAAAATATCCGTGATCCGCATGAGTACGGCATCCGCCCGTCCCCGATAGTAGCCCGCGAGCAGTCCGACCAGACTGCCGAACGAGGAAGCGGCAAGAATGATGAAGAGCGCCGAAAAGATCGACGTCCGTCCGCCCGCAAGGATGCGCGAGAGGATATCTCTGCCGTAATTATCCGTACCGAATGGGTGGTCGCCGGACGGCGGCGCGAGGATCATCTGCGGATTCGTCGCGTAGGGATCGTAGGGGGCGAGCTGCGCGGCAAAGAGGCTCGCGAGGAAGATGAGCGCGCACAGCAGCATCGGTATCCAGAACGTCGGCGGCCGGTTTCTCAAAGTTGCTGCGATCATTGTTCTACAGCTCCTTGATTTTTGGATTGAAATATCGATACGAGAGGTCGGCGATGAGGTTCACCAAGAAGAATGCAAGGGCCATCCAGACCACCGCCGCCTGGACAATGGGATAATCGCGCCTCTCGATCGCCGTCATGATGAGATGCCCGACGCCCGGCCAGTTGAAGATCGTCTCGACGATCACCGTGCCGCCGAGCAGAGAGCCGACGGAGATGCCCGTCAGCGTGATTACAATGACCATGATATTCTTGAGAACATTACAAAAGAGTATTTGCCGCTCGAGGATGCCGCGCGCGCGCAGCCCGACGATGTAGTCCTTGTCCAGCTCGTCGAGCGCCGCCGCGCGAATCTGGCGGATGTAGCGCGAGGACATGACGATCGCAAGCGCCGCTGACGGCAGAATCATACCGATGGGCTTCGTCGTCGAGAGCACCGGAATCCATCCGAGTTTGTACGAGAAGATAAACATGAGGACGATTGCCACGATGAAGCTCGGCGTCGCATTTGCGATGAAGGTCAGGAGCCGGATGCCGTAGTCGAAGCGGCTGTTGCGGCATGCGGCGATGCCGATGCCGAGCGGCAGGGAGATGAGCAGCGTGAACAGCATGGATGCGCCCGCCATGCGGAGCGTGTAGGGGAGTGCCGCGGCGAATGTCTTTGCCACCGGAATATCCGTGATGTACGACGTCCCCATATCTCCCTGTACGAAGCGCCCAAGCCATGTGCCGTACTGCACGAGGAACGGCTCGTCGAGGCCCATCTCCGTCCGCATCCGTGCGACGACCTCCGGATGCGCGGCAGTGCCGTCCTCTGTGAGGCGTATGCTGACGGGATCGCTCGGCGCAATGTAGAGCAAACCGAACGAGAGGAGCGTAATGCCGAAAAAGACGGGGATGAACTGCATACAGCGCTGTAGGAGCGTCTTTGCGTTCATATATATCTCCTCTCTATCATAGCGCAGCTATTCATATCATAATATTTTCAAACTCTTTCGCTTATAAATATGATAAATGAATACTAAGTATATAACCCCTGTGGGAAAATTGTCAATGGGATGCCGCATAAATTTGTGAAATCTCTCTTTTGTTAATAAAAGTGAAGTGATTTCAACTATCCATATCATTTTTTCTTTTTGATGAACGCCCTGGAATTATATCGAAGAATGAGGGAGAAAAATATTTACGATAAATATGATATATACTTAGAAGAAAATATAAAGATATGAATAGAGAAGTGTTCAAAAAATCTCGCGTACGATATTCAAATAAAGCAAAGATTTGACAAATCGCTCGTATCGTCTATAATGAAGCGATATATTCATGTGCACAGGAGCGGCGTTTATGCCGCAGGGAGGGCTAACAATGAAGATTTTGGCTGCCGACGGGATTTCGCCCGAGGGAATCGCGCTGCTCGCGGACTACGAGGTCGATGTGCGCGACAAGCTCCCACATGAGGAGTTGCTCGACATCATCGGCAGCTATGACGCGCTGATGGTGCGCTCGGCGTCGAAGGTAACGGCAGATGTCATCGCGCGGGCGGATCGTCTGAAGATCATCGGCAGAGCGGGCGTCGGCGTCGACAATATCGATGTGAAGGCGGCGACAGAGCGCGGCATCATCGTGATCAATTCGCCCGGCGGGAATACGATCGCGGCGACGGAGCACACGATGGCGATGATGCTCTCGATGGCGCGCAATATCCCTGCGGCGGATGAAACGATGCGACAGGGGCAGTGGAACCGCAAGGCCTATGTCGGCGTCGAGCTGCGCGGCAAAACGCTCGGCGTGATCGGTATGGGGCGCATCGGCAGCGGCGTGGCAAAGCGCGCGCTCGCCTTTGATATGAACATCATCGCCTACGATCCCTACATCAACGAAGATCGTGCGAAGGCGCTTGGCGTGACGATCGGCACACTCGACGACATCTTCAGCAAGGCGGATTTCATCACCGTCCATATGCCGCTGACGAAGGAGACGCGCGGTATGATCTCTATGCCGGAAATGCGCCGCATGAAACGGGGGGGGCGTCTCGTCAACTGCGCGCGCGGCGGTATCATCAACGAGGCCGATCTTGCGGCGGCGGTGCGTGAAGGCGTCGTCGCGGGGGCTGCGATCGACGTGTTCGAGCGCGAACCGCTCCCCGCGGACCATCCCCTGCGTGGCGTGCCGGGCATCGTCCTCACGCCGCATCTCGGCGCATCGACCGTCGAGGCACAGATCGGCGTATCCGTGGACGTTGCCGAGGGCATTCGTGCGGCGCTGCGCGGAGAGCCCGTGACGAGCGCGGTCAATATGGCCCCCGTCTCAAAGGAAGTCATGCAGGTCATTCGTCCGTATATCACACTCGCAGAGCGCCTCGGCTGCACCGTTTGCTCGCTCGCTGAGGGGCCCATTGCACATGTGGAGGTCATTTACAACGGCGAGATCACAGAGGTCAATACGAGCTTCCTCACGACCGCGGTGCTCAAGGGCATGCTGAACCCGATCCTCGAGAGCGAGATCAACTATGTGAACGCGCCGGGCGTTGCGAAGTCCCGCGGCATCAAGGTGACTGAGATCAAAGAAAAGGAAATGTCCCATTTCTCAACGCTCATCACTGTGCGTGCGGTGTCGGGTGGGAAGATGACGGAGGTGCAGGGCACCCTCTTCGGTACGGAGGGACGCATCGTCCGCATCAACCGTTTCCGCGTGGATGTCGATCCGCACGCGCGCATTCTCATCTGCCCCCACATCAACCGCCCCGGCGTGATCGGAACGATCGGCTCCATCATGGGAGAGGCGGGGATCAATATTTCGGGGATGCAGGTGGGAAAATCCGACCGTGAGGGAACGAATATCATGGTCCTCACGATCGATCACGATATCCCGGACGAGACGCTTGCGCGCGTTGTGGCGCTCGACGGCATCTTCGATGCGAAGCTGGTCAATTTTGAATCCGTCTGATGCGCGCATGCCGTCGGTGCAAATTTCATCCTTTTTCCATAATCCTCCTGTATTATAGTCAAAAAGACAAAGATAATCGATTCTAAGGAGGCAGATTGTATGAACTCCCTCAAGACGACAATGCTCATGGCGCTCCTCATGGCGCTCATGGTTGCGCTTGGCGGTATATTTGCAGGGCATCAGGGCATGACCGTCATGCTCGTCATCGCGCTCGGCATGAATTTCTTTTCGTACTGGTTCTCCGACCGCATGGTGCTCAGCATGTACAACGCGCAGGAGGTTGACCGCTCGAGCGCGCCCGAGCTCTACGGACTCGTAGAAAAACTCGCGGGGCAGGCGGGACTGCCGATGCCGCGCGTCTACATCATCAACGAGGATGCGCCGAACGCCTTCGCCACGGGGCGCAATCCGTCACATGCGACGGTCGCCGTGACGACGGGGCTCATGCGGGCGCTCGACTACAATGAGATTTCGGGCGTGCTCGGACACGAGCTCGCACATGTGAAGCACCGCGATATTCTAATCTCGACGATTGCGGCGACGATGGCGACCGTCATCTCCTATGCGGCGAGCATCGCCCAGTGGGCGGCGATCTTCGGCGGCGGCCGATCGAGCGACGATGACCGCGGCGGCATCATCGGGCTGATCGCGACCGCGATCATCGCGCCGATCGCGGCAGCCCTCATTCAGATGGCGATCTCACGCTCACGCGAGTACAGCGCGGACGAGACGGGCGCAGAGTTCTGCGGCAACCCGAACTACCTCGCCTCGGCACTCGAGAAGATCGAGTACTATGCGCTGCACGGCGCGCCTCTCCCCGAGGCGACACCCGCCACGGCGCATATGTGCATCATCAATCCGCTGACGGGCAGGGACTTCTCTTTTAAGAGTCTCTTTTCGACCCATCCGGACACGCAGGAGCGCATCGCGCGCCTGCGTGCACAGGCGCAGCGCATGGGCGTTCGCTGATCCTATAAAACCCTCGCACACGAAAATGGGTGCGAGGGTTTTTATGCTGTTTGGAAATCGCATTGGAAAATTAGAAGCATATGTAATGGGAATGATTTACATATAATCTTTAATGTGTTACAATGAATAGGGTAGGAAGGAGCGGTCTTATGGCACAGATTAGCCTCAGAATCGACGATGAAGTCAAAAAGGATGCAGAGCGGGTTTGTGCGGATATCGGCATGTCCATGTCGACGGCGATTAACATTTACCTAAAGAAAGTCGGAAGAGAGCGACGGATTCCTTTTGAGCTTGCCGCAGATCCCTTTTATTCGCCCGAGAATACGGCAGTGCTCGACCGCAGGATCTCCGATATGCGTGCCGGAAGAAACACCTCCGAACACGAACTGATTGAGGTGTAGGCGTGCGGAAGATATGGCATGACGAGGCATGGCTGGAATATATTGATTGGCAAACGAAGGACAAGAAAATCCTCAAAAAGATCAATAATCTTCTCAAGGACATCGACAGGAACGGATATCGATGCATCGGTAAGCTTGAACCTCTGCGCGGGAATTGGACGGGGTTTTACAGCGTTCGGATTGATGAAAAGAACCGGCTCGTTTTTCGGATTGCAGAGCATGTCGTGGAAATTGCACAATGCGGTTCCCATTATGGCGACAAGTAAATAAAAATCGGTGATATTCACCGATCCTATAAAACCCTCGCACTCATTGTCGTGTGCGAGGGTTTTTATCTTCAGAGATGTTGCCGCCCTGTCATGATGCAGGAGAGATGTTGCAAATCCTGCATTGCAGCTGTAAAATAGAATCGAAAGGAGAGAACGGAACACATGGCTATACTCGTTTGCGGCGGTGCGGGCTACATTGGCTCGCATGCCGTACATCAACTGATCGCAAAGGGTGAAGAGGTTGTCATTGTTGATAATCTCCAGACGGGACACCGAAGTGCGGTGCATCAGCGGGCAACCTTCTATGAGGGAGATATCCGCGATGCGGCGCTGCTTGACCGTATCTTCACGGAGCAGAACGTCGAGGCGGTCATTCACTTTGCAGCGAACTCTCTCGTTGGGGAGAGTATGGAGAAACCGCTGCTCTACTTCAACAACAATGTCTACGGGATGCAGGTGCTGCTCGAGGCGATGGTGCGGCACGACGTCGATAAGATTGTCTTTTCCTCGACGGCGGCAGTCTACGGCGAGCCAAAGCGCGTGCCGATCCGCGAGGACGACGGGACGAATCCAACGAATGCCTACGGTGAGACGAAGCTCATGATGGAGAAGATGATGAAGTGGGTGCGCCGCGCAAACGGCGTGCGCTATGTCTCGCTGCGCTATTTCAATGCGGCAGGGGCGCTGCCGGACGGTTCGATCGGCGAGGACCATCGAACGGAGACGCATCTCATTCCGCTCATCCTGCAAGTGCCGCTTGGTAAACGTGCTGCGATCACGATCTACGGGGACGATTATCCGACGCCGGACGGCACCTGTCTGCGCGACTACATTCATGTCGTCGATCTTGCGGACGCCCATATGTGCGCGCTCGATTATCTGCGGCGCGGCGGGGAGAGCGACATCTTCAACCTTGGGAGCGGCAGCGGATTCTCGGTACGGGAGATGATCGCCGCCGCAGAGCGGGCGACGGGCAGGGAGATCGCGGCAAAGATCGGCGCGCGCCGTCCGGGCGATCCGGCGCAGCTCGTCGCCTCGAGCGAAAAGGCGCGTACGGTGCTCGGCTGGAACCCGCAGTTTACGGATGTGGCGGAGATCATCGGCACGGCGTGGCACTGGCACGCATCGCATCCGCACGGATACGAGGATTGAACGATATGTTTACGCAGAAACCGGATCTGCGTGGTCTCATAAGGACGCGGGATTGACCGCCGCATTGAAAGGAGCATTTCTATGAGTACACCGCATATTGCCGCCGCGCCGGGGGAGATCGCCGAGTGCATTCTGCTGCCGGGCGATCCGCTGCGCGCGAAATTCATCGCAGAGCATTTCCTTGAGGGGGCGGTAGAGTACACCTCCATCCGCAACATCCTCGGTTATACGGGAACGTACCACGGCGTGCGCGTCTCCGTGCAGGGGACGGGCATGGGGATGCCGTCGATCTCCATTTACGTCAACGAGTTGATGGAACACTACGGCGTGCAGAAGCTCATCCGCGTCGGCACCTGCGGCGGCATGCACGAGAAGGTGAAGCTGCGCGATGTGCTCATCGCGCAGGGGGCGACGACGGATTCGTCGATGATCCGCAACATCTTTGGCGGGAGCATCAACTACGCGCCGCTTGCGGACTACGATCTACTCTCTGTCGCTGTGGAGAACGCGAAGAAGATGAACCTCCCCGTGCGCGTCGGCAATGTGATCTCCGTCGATCGCTTCTACGACGAGGAGATCGACAATGAGAAGCTGCGCAAATACGGCGTGCTTGCCGTTGAGATGGAGGCGGCGGCGCTCTATACGCTTGCGGCGAAGTTTGGCCGTCGGGCGCTCGCACTCTTTACCGTCAGCGATCATCTCGTGACGGGCGAGCGCTGCTCGGCCGAAGAGCGGCAGACGACCTTCGAGGACATGATCAAGATCGCGCTCGAGACGGCTGTCGCTTGACCTGTCCATCGTGTCGGAGAGCAAATCAATTCATGCGCGATCAACGGATGTCTCCCGCAGGCATCCGTTTTTGATTGGGAGACAAGACATTTCTTTGCGGCCCGTCGGATTGGTTCTTTCCCTTGGATAGGCATTGCATATTTAATTAAATTCCGATAAAATAGAGGGTGAGAAACAGCGTCACAGAAGAGGAGGATTCCTATGGCTGTCAAACGAATCTTTGTGGAAAAGCGGCAGGGATTTTTTGATATTCCGGCGCAGCGGCTCTGTGCCGATCTGGTGGAGACCTTTCGTCTGACCGGTCTGCGCGCCGTGCGCATCATTACGCGGTATGATGTGGAAGGGCTCGGCGACGAGGAATTTGCGCAGGTGCGCAATATCGTCTTTGCCGACCCGCCTGTCGATACGGTCTACGAAGATGCGCTGCCAATGTTCTCCGATGCGCGCATGTTTGCGATTGAGCCGCTGCCGGGACAGTTTGACCCGACGGCGGCCGCAGCCGCCGAATGCGTTCAGCTGGTGACGCAGGGGGAGCGGCCGGCAGTGCGCACAGCGCGTGTGATCGTTCTCGTCGGTGCAGTGGATGACGCGACCTATGCGCGGATCAAGTCGTATCTCATCAACACGGTCGAAAGCCGCGAGGCCTCCCTCGGCATGCCCGCGACCCTCGATGAACATGTGATTATGCCGCCGGATGTTGAGACACTCAAGGACTTCAACCGGCTCTCGCATGTCGCGCTTCAGCTCTTTCACGCGGAGCGCGGCTTTGCGATGAGCGAGGCGGATCTCGAATTCGTCCAGCAGTATTTCCGCGATACGGAACGCCGCGTGCCGACCATCACGGAACTGCGCGTCATTGACACCTACTGGTCGGATCACTGCCGGCATACGACATTTACGACGGCAATCGACGCGGTAAACATCGAGAGCGGATTCTACGCGCTGCCGATCATCGAATCCTATCAGCGTTACAACGACGACCGCAAAGCGCTCTATACCGATGGGAAAAAACATGAATCCACACTCATGGACCTTGCGGTCATCGGCATGAAGGCGCTGCGTGCAGAAGGAAAGCTCGACGATCTCGACGCATCGGAGGAGATCAACGCATGCAGCATCCGTATTACGGTGGATGTGGACGGCAAGGATGAGGATTGGCTCCTCATGTTCAAGAACGAGACACACAACCATCCGACGGAGATCGAGCCGTTCGGCGGCGCTGCAACCTGTCTCGGCGGGGCGATTCGCGACCCGCTCTCGGGGCGTTCCTACGTCTATCAGGCCATGCGTGTGACGGGGGCGTCCGATCCGCGCGTCCCCATTGAGGAGACACTGCCGGGCAAGCTGCCGCAGAAAAAGATTACCCTTGGCGCGGCCGAGGGATACAGCTCCTATGGTAATCAGATTGGCCTTGCAACGGGGCAGGTGCGTGAAATTTACCACAAGGGGTATCTTGCCAAACGTATGGAGATCGGCGCTGTGATCGCCGCTGCACCCGCGGCGCAGGTCGTGCGCAGGCGTCCCGCACCGGGCGACGTCGTCGTCCTGCTTGGCGGCCGCACGGGACGCGACGGCATCGGCGGCGCGACGGGGTCCTCCAAGCAGCACACCGAAACCTCGCTCACGACCTCCGGCGCGGAGGTGCAGAAGGGAAACGCACCGACGGAGCGCAAGATCCAGCGCCTCTTCCGAAATCCGGAGGTCAGCCGCATGATCAAGCGCTGCAACGACTTCGGCGCGGGCGGTGTCGCCGTTGCGATCGGAGAGCTTGCGGACGGCTTAACGGTTGATCTCGACGCCGTCCCGAAGAAATACGAGGGCCTCGACGGCACGGAGCTTGCCATCTCCGAGTCCCAAGAGCGCATGGCCGTTGTACTTGCCCCGGCAGATGTCGAGACGTTTCTGCGTTGTGCGGATGCTGAAAACCTGGAGGCCACGCGCGTCGCTGTGGTGACGGCGGAGCCGCGCCTCGTGATGAAATGGCACGGCAAGCCGATCGTACAGATTGCGCGCAGCTTCCTTGCGACGAACGGCGTACGCGCGCGCGTGCGCGTGACCGTCACGCCGCCGAACGAAAAAAATCCCTACCTACAGCAACTCCCGCCGATGGTGCGGTGTGCGGGGCGCGATCTTGAGCAGGCGTGGCTGGCCAATCTGCGCGACCTCAACGTGTGCAGTCAAAAGGGGCTGGGGGAGCGCTTCGATGCGAGTATCGGTGCGGCATCCGTACTCATGCCGTTCGGCGGAAAATATCAGCTGACCCCGGCGGAGGCCATGGTGGCAAAGATCCCCGTGCGCAAGGGAGAGACGAATACGGCATCTGCCATGTCGTTCGGCTTTGACCCCGATCTTTCGGCATGGAGCCCCTTCCACGGCGCCGTCTACGCGATTGTCGAAGCGGCGGCAAAGATCGTTGCCGCAGGCGGAAATCCCGCGCGGATTCGCCTGACGCTCCAGGAATATTTCGAGCGGCTCGGCACCGATCCAAAGAAGTGGGGCAAACCCTTTGCCGCCTTGCTCGGCGCCCTCTATGCGCAGCACGAGATGGGGATCCCCGCCGTCGGCGGCAAGGATTCGATGTCGGGGACATTCGAGGCGCTGAACGTGCCGCCGACGCTCGTCGCGTTTGCCGTCGCCCCCGTGCATGCGGATGAAGTCATTTCACCCGAGTTCAAGTATCCCGCGAACCGCGTCGTCATGATCCCAGTGCCGCGCGACGCACAAGATCTCCCCGTATTCCCGCGGCTCAATACGAACTTTGCCAAAATCCATCAGCTCATCGCCTCGCAGAAGGCCTTCTCCGCGCAGAGCGTCGGCAGGGGGGGGATTGCGGCGGCGCTCTCGAAGATGTGCCTCGGCAACAATCTCGGCTTTAAGTTCAAGAACTTCATCCCGCAGGACGATCTCTTCAAACCGCTCTACGGCACGATGCTGCTCGAGGTTGCGTCCTCGCTCGACATTGCGGCGGAACTCGCGGGTACGGGAGCTGTCGAGCTCGGCGAGACGCGCGACGTGCCGAGCATCATCACCGATCTCGACACCATAGTGCTCTCCGATATCAAGGAGGCGTACACGGAACCCCTCGAAAAGATTTTCCCGACCACCATCACGCAGACCGTGCGCCAGATCGACCGTCCGACCTATGCTCCGTATACGCAGGGTAAGCTGGTCGGGAGTTCCGTGAAGATCGCACGCCCACGCGTCTGCATCCCCGTATTCCCGGGGACGAACTGCGAATACGACTCCGCACGCGCATGGAAGCGCGTCGGCGCCGTGCCGGAGATCCTCGTCGTCCGCAATCTCACACCGCAGGCCGTTGAGGAGAGTGTGCACGCGATTGCAGCGGCGATTCGGAAATCGCAGATCCTCATGCTGCCGGGCGGGTTCAGCGGCGGCGACGAGCCCGGCGGCTCGGGCAAATTCATCGCGGCCATGTTCCGGGCACCCGAGATCGCGGAGGCCGTGCAGCGGCTCCTGCGCGATCAGGACGGACTCATCCTCGGCATCTGCAACGGCTTCCAAGCGCTCCTCAAGCTCGGCCTGCTGCCGCACGGCAGGATCACCGATCTCGACGTCAATGCGCCGACGCTGACCTATAACAACATCGGGCGGCATGTATCGCAGACCGTACGCGTGCGCGTCGCGTCGAACCTCTCCCCGTGGCTCGCGAATGTGCGCGTCGGCGACACGCATACGATCGCCGTTTCGCACGGCGAGGGACGGTTCTATACCGATGCCAAGACCGTCGCGAACCTCCGCATCCGCGGGCAGATCGCGACGCAGTACGTCAACGATAAGGGCGAACCGACCATCGAGCAGCCGTACAACCCGAACGGCTCCGTCAACGCGATCGAGGGCATCACCAGCCCCGACGGGCGCATCTACGGACGCATGGCCCACGCGGAGCGCATCGGAGAGAACATCAGCAAGAATGTCCCCGGCGACATGAACCAGCAGATCTTCGCGTCCGGCGCCGCATACTTTATGCGGTAGCATGGCCGCTCCACAATGTAAAAAAGGCTTTTCCGAGGACATCGGGAGAGCCTTTTTGCACAATGACGATAGAGAAATTTTGACGTTGACAATTTGTGCTATAATTAAGGGAGGAAAGGTGTTGCTTTGCGGTAAATGGAGGCTGTCTCTTGCACGAAATATATTTTTACAAGGACAGAAACGGAGATAGACCGGTTTACGACTATATTTTAGAGCTTGCCGGCAGGAAAGATAAGGACAGCCGTATTAAATTCAACAAAATACAAGATTATATTAAGGCGTTAAAAGCGTATGGACTGAAGCTGAGAGAACCGTATATCAAGCACTTGGACGGTGAAATTTGGGAGCTTAGACCACGCAGAGATAGAATCCTTTTCGTGGCGTGGTATAACGGAAGTTTTGTTTTGCTCCATCCATTCGTGAAGAAAACACAAAAGACACCGGAAAGGGAGATAGAAAAAGCGAGGAGAGAGCTTGCAGACTTGATAGAAAGAGGTGTTGATAATGAATCATAGTGCATTGGGCGGCACATGGGATGAACTGCAAAAAGTATTACTGGACAAAGGATACTTGACACCGGAAGAAATCGCTGCAAGCGATTCAAGAGTGGCTCGTATTGGAAAACAGATTAGAATTCGACAAGAAAGTGAGCCGGAGCACCATAAGCGGGAAGATAAAAACCGCCCTGAAAGCTTTAGAACGTTTGGGGGAAACCGTCCCGCCGTTCCATTGACTGCCTCGTCTTGACAGCATGTACGAACCGCCTGCGGGCGGTTTTTATTGTCTGCAAAGTGCGGCGAAAATCTCCATTCAGATGTATTTATCTTGTTGTTGAATCATCAGCAGGAAGCTGGATATATCGAGGGAGAAGCCTTTTTCATTACCATGCACTGCGATTTGTTTTCGCCGTCTGTATCAGTGAAAAAATAACAGAGTTGTTCCATAGCCGGGAGGATTCCATAGGCCCCTCGAACTCATACGAAATGACATTACCAAAATGAACGTCGACGCGGTGGTCAACAGCGCCAACCCGCACCCCGTTGTCGGGGGCGGTGTGGACGGCGCCATCCACCGTGCGGCTGGACCGCAGCTCATTGCGGCGCGCAGAGAGATCGGAGATATTATGACAGGCGAGGCGTTCATCACGCCGGGATTTGGACTGCCCGCGCGATACGTCATCCATACGGTCGGCCCCGTCTGGCGGGACGGAACACACGGCGAGCCGGCGCTCCTACAGGCGGCGTATCTCAGCTCCCTGCGCCTGGCGCGGGCACATGACTGCGAGACGGTCGCGTTCCCACTCATCTCGGCCGGAATTTTCGGCTGTCCGGCAGAGATTGCCGTTGAGACGGCCGTGCACACGATCGGCGCATACATTCTGCGACATGAGATGACGGTCTATCTCGTGCTCTTTGACGGCACAGCATTCCGCATCGCGGAGCAGATATGCAAGGATGCGGCGCAGCGCGGCAGATGATACGCGCTCTCAGACCCTAATGATATCCTGAAGAACAATTCGCTCATACGATAAAAGCTCTCCCGCACATACAAGCGCCGGGAGAGCTTTTTGCATCCATACATATTAATTGGCGGCAAGCGCGAGATATACGGCGCAGGAAAGCGGTGTCCTCTCCCTAAGAGAGGCAGAAAAAATTATCAAACGCATAGGGGGAGCATACCGAAGTCCTCCTTCTTCCTGTGCGAGGAAGGGCGGCGTATCCCGCCACAAATGGAACGGAACAAGGCGTGCCGTTTTCTTTAAGATGAAAATAACGCTTCTCTCCGCCTTTTATAATGATCAATAATGACAATAAATTTGTACGGCATACGGGCAAGAATACGAGACGGTATAAGCTAGCTACTTTGATGTAATGCAATAATATGAGGTAGGACGATTCTTTCTCTTTACTAAAAGGAGAAACTGAGATGGGCGGCAGCGAGAGCGGCAATTCCTACGGCGCCTGCTAGGAAGAAGCCTATTGCGGCGAACCAAACGAAGGGCGATAAACGACATGAAGAAAAATATCAGCATCCTTTTGGCTGTCATTGGCGTATTTGCCGGCCGGGCCTTAGCGAGACAGGGAAATGCGACTTTGGAGGTCATCGTGTTGTCGTTGATCTTCTTGGTCATACTTGCTTTCGGCATTTACGTCTACAAGAAAACGCATAATCGCTTTTTACCATTAGGATGCTTGTTGTTGGGGGCCTGTCTGCCCGTCTTTAATATGTTGCTTGACGGCGCAAAGACCTCGAATACTGTGGTTTGGGCGATCATTAGCGCACTACTCTTTGTGCTTTTTCTGGCGGTCGGATGCATGTTCACCGGCGCCCACCAGATCGCGCCGCAAAATATATCTCACAAACAATGGAAATACTATCTGATGGCCTTAGCCGGACTTTGGATCGTATGCTGCGGCGGTCTGGCGGCGCTGACATTTCTATGAGAAATTGCATAGAAAGAGGATAGATCGGCGGGGACAACAATAAACTTTATGGATAGGTTCATACGGAAAGACTTCCAATGGTTCTCGGGGGCGATCCTTCGTTATAAAGTATATTTGGCGGAGATCGTCATGGCGGCCTTTCTGTTCTAGCTTCTCGGTCCGGTCGTGCTGCTGTGCACGAAGGTCTATTGATAAGGTGATCATAAACCGAGAGATCGGCGTATTCTAAAGATATCCTAAAAGGATAAATTCATACATGGCATTAAAAAAGATTTCCCGCACATACGAGCATCGGGGGAGTTTTTTGCATTGAAATATTAATTTTCGGTTCGCACGAGATATATGGAACAGGAGAGTGCGGACAACGCGCATATTGTCTGCACGATCAAGCCGTTGATATAAGGCGCTGCAGCGGCGGGCGGGCTGCCTCCTGTCAGAACAATCGCGCCTGCGGCGATGATGCCGAGACCGCCAAAGAACTGCTGTCCCGTTGTCAGAACGGCGGCACCTGCGCCGGCCTCGCTCGCAGGAAGATCGCGCAGGACAACCCCTGTCGCGATCGGGATGGTCGTTCCGTTGCCAAAGCCGAATAGGCACAGCGCTCCTAAGATGGACAGCGGAGGCATAGCATCGGCGTGCATCATCCATGCCAAGGTACAAATCAGCCCCAGTGTTGTGCAGCTCGTTCCGAGGATGAGTGTGCGCAGTGCCGTGATGTGCCGTACGATTGTCGGACCAAGAGAAGAACCGATGATAAAGCTCGCACCGACCGGGGCGAAGGTCAGGCCCGCCTCCCATGAGCCGAGGCGGCAGGACTGCTGCAGATAGAGACCGAATACGAAGAAAAACGGCATGACGGCGATATACAGCAGAATGCTCAGTATTGTGCCAAATCTATAGCCGCGGTGGAGAAACAACTGAAATGGAACCAGCGGTGTGTGTCCGCGTGCGGCTCTGCGCCGCTGCTGCCGGATAAAGGCTGCCGATACGGCGAGTCCTGCGGCGACAGAGAGGAGCATCGGAATTTCCCGCAGATGTCCGCCGCCGAATGCAGGCAGCAGGACGAGCACACAGCCGCCGGCGGAGAGGATGATGCCCGTGCAGTCGAGTTCGGACGCCTGCGTGCCGTGATCCGGTCTGAGTGCATACCCGCAGACGATGCAGGCGATGAGGCAGACAGGCATGTTGATGAGGAAAATCAGCCGCCAACCGAGACCAAAGAGATTCCATACAGGCAGCAGACCGCCGCCGATCTGACCGCAGATCTGTCCCATGCCGATGGAGACGCCGAACAGGGACAGTGCGCGTACCCGCGTGGCGCCCGCAAAGGAAATGCGGATCAGCGCAAGCACCTGCGGCACCATAACCGCACCGGAGACGCCCTGCAGCAGACGGGCGGCGGCGAGCTGTTCCGCCGTCTGCGACAGGCCGCAGAGAGCGGAGGTCACAGCGAATAGAAACAGGCCTATACGATAGGTCCGCAGCCGCCCGTATCTGTCTCCGATGCGTCCGCCCGTGATGAGTCCGAGGGCGTACACCATCGAATATCCGCCGGCGATGATCTCCAGTGCTGCTGCGGACGCCTCCAGTGCACGGCTGATCGGGGCTGCGGCGACATTGATGACGAACTGGTCGAAGATGGAGAGAAACGAGCCGACGAGGACGAAGGGCAGTACGTACGACATAGACCGCGTGCCGTATGCGGCGTGCAGGTGATTTGAAGATCCTTCCATTGCATTGACTCCCATGATACAATTCATACAATGACATTGTAAAACCAATATTGTACGGTTTCAATGGAAGAATTGTATGGACGACAATATTCCGGGAGGGTCGAGATGCCTGTCAATTCATTTGACGATTACCCGCTTTCGTGGCGCCCCGATAAAGCGCTGCTCCAATCGCCGCTCTACCGGTCGCTCGCCGAAATGCTGGAGCGTGACATCTGCAGCGGGCGGCTGAGCGCTCATACAAAACTGCCGCCGCAGAGAGAACTGGCGGATTTTCTGGACATCAATCTGAGCACTGTGACGAGAGCCTTTCGGCTGTGTGAGAACAAGGGGCTGATCTATGCCGCTGTCGGGCGGGGCAGCTTTGTCTCGCCGAACGCCGCGCTGCCGGATACAAGCGGCGAACCGGAGCCGCTCATTCAGCTCGGTAGCATCCGGCCGTATGAACACTGCAATACGGCCCTCGTGGAAGCTGCCAAGACGGTCCTTTGCGGGACACGTGCCGCGCGGCTGTTTGCGTTCGAGCATGCTGCCTATGAGACGCGGCATCATGAGGCCGCGGCGGCGTGGCTGTCACGCTTTCAGATGACAGCCGATCCACGGCGCATCATGATCGCATCCGGCACGCAAAATGCGCTCCTCATCACACTGCTGGCACTCTTTCGTGCCGGCGATAAGATTGCCGCAGATGTTTATACATACGCGAACTTTATCAGTCTTGCAAAACAGATGAACGTACAACTCGTCCCCGTAGAAGGAGACGCTAACGGCATGCGCGCGGATGCACTCGAACGACAGAGCCGCCTTATGGGCGTCAAAGGGGCCTACTTGATGCCGTCCTGTGCGAACCCGACGGGCGTTGCCATGCCCCTGCAGCGGCGTGAGGAGATCGCTCGGGTCGCGCGGCAAAACGATTTGATGCTGATTGAGGACGACGCCTACAGCTTTACGCTTTGCCGTCCCGTTTTGCCCATTGCGGCACTGCTGCCGACGCATTGTGTTTATCTGCACGGATTATCCAAATCTCTTGCGCCGGGGCTTCGGGTCGCCTATTTGGTCATCCCCGAACGCCTGCGTACGATATTTCGCAGAACGGCGCACAATGTAAATCTAAAAACGCCGCTCTTGAGTGCTGAGATCGCGACGGAACTCATCTTCAGCGGAGTGGCAGACAAAATCGTGCAGGAGAAATGTCTGCTGTCTCGGCGGAGAAACGCACTGTTCAAGAAATTTTTTCCTGCGTACACGTCGCATAACGCATGCAGCCTTTTTCAGTGGGTGCCGCTTCCCGCAGACTGTGTCGGCCGTGACTTCGAAGTGCGGGCGCAGAACCGCGGCGTCGAGGTGCTGTGTTCGGACCGCTTTGCCATCGGCGATGCGCCGGGCAGTGCCTCCATTCGTATTGCAGCTTGTTCGCCGCCGACGGATACGGCGCTGGAGGAAGGTCTGCGTATTCTGCGCCTGCTTATCGAGAAAAAACGTATGGAGCCGCGGGAAGATGAGTTCATTGTGTGAAGCCGACGGATGCTGTCACAATGACAGGAGAGATCGGCCGCATATAAAAAAGGATTGATTCGCGTATGGAAATCAATCCTTTTTCTATTGCCGTATTTTATTCTTCAGAAGTCTCCGCCGCAAGATAGATATCGACGCAGGCCTTCGGCGAGACACGCACCTCGGTGCCGCCCATGTCGATGATCGCCGTATGGTCGAACGCCTCGAACCCTTTGACGGTGATCGACGTTCCGAGAGATAAACCAATGTGCTCGACGTATTCGAGGAGCGCGGTGTTGTCGGGGATGCGCCGCATGGTATAGGAGACGCCGGGGGTGCACTCCGAGAGCGGCACGAGCCCCTCCAGTTCTTCCGAACGGTTGGCGAAGATCGCGCCGCCGTGCGGGCAGGCCGCGGGACGCCGGAGGTAGTCGTTCAGCTTTTCAAAGAGCGCGTCGCTCGTGACGCGCTGCAGGGCGCTTGCCTGTGCGTGGACGTCCTTCCAGTTGTAGTTCAGTGTTTCGGTGAGGAAGTATTCCCACAGGCGATGCTTCGAGACGATGTGCTTTGCGGCGGCTTCTCCCGCTTCCGTCAGCGCGATGACGTTCCTGCCGCCGGCAAGGATGCCCTCAGCCTGCATCTTTTTGATGATCTCCGTGACGAGCGAGGGGGAGACGGAGAGCCACCGGCTCAGCTCCTTGTTCGTCGCTTTGCCCTGCCGCCGGGTCAGCTTAAAGATCGCGACGATGAATTCTTCCCACTGCGGTTGTATCTCCATTGCCATTGTGATTCCCCTAAATATAATATTGCCGGCACAGCGCCCGATAGACCTCCGATCCGCGATCCGTCAAGAGATAGTAGTCGCCTGCGCGCCGCAGCTCTCCGTTTGCAAGCAGCGCGCCGCTGACCTCCTTTACCCGCGCCGCGCCCCATTTGAGATGGTTCTCGATCTCTGCAATGTGGTTCTCGGGGCTCTGCAGCCGCTCCGCCGTATGCTTGCCGATGTGGAGGATGAAGAGCTCCTGCCGCAGGCGTTTTTTGCTGCGGGCACGACGCATATACTCTGTGATGACGCCCTTCGGATTGACGAGCAGGGCGAGCATATAGGTGAGCGTATTGGCAACGGCACACAGACCCGCGATGGAGGCGTTCGTGTGCACCGCGATCGTATACCCTATGATACTATTTATCATACTAAAAATCACGGCAATAATCAAAGTCTGCGTCAAATTTTTTGTAAAAAGCAACGCGGCCGCCGCCGGCGCGATGAAAAAGGAGATGACGAGAATCGAGCCGACCGCATCGAACGCGGCGACGGTCGTCAGCGACGTGATCGACATGAAGGCGTAGAACAGGATGCCCGTCGGGATGCCGATGAGCTTGGCGTATTCCTCGTCGAAGGTCGAGACCTTCAGCTCCTTGTAGAATACGCCGATAAAGGCGGCGATGCCGGCGAGCAGGCCGCCCATCTTGAGCGCCGCGGCGGGAACCTCGACGCCGCCGATGTGCACGGTGTTGAGTCCGGAATAGATGACCTCTCCCATGAGCACCATATCCGTGTCGAGATGCGCGTTGCCCGCGAATTTGCTGATGAGGATGACGGCGATGGCAAAGAGGAGCGGGAAGACGACGCCGATCGCGTCGTCGTATTTGACGAGGTTCGTCTTGCCGAGCAGCTCCACGAGCGAGACGGTGACGACGCCCATGATCGCGGCGCCGAACAGCAGCCACGGCGATCCGAGATCGTAGGTCACGAAGAACGCGAGTACGATGCCGAGCAGAACGGTGTGGCTGATCGCGTCCGCCATCATCGACAGGCGGCGCAGAATGAGGAATGCGCCGAGCGAGGAACAGGCCGCGGCAGTGAGAAGCAGTACGAGCAATGCGTCATCCATGATGCTGCCTCCTCTTTAACATGCGGGCGAGGATGCCCTTCGGCCCGAACAGCATGGAGAAAAATGCGATGAGACACGCAACGAGGATGATGCAGGGCCCCGTCGACATGCCCTGTTCCGCCGTGCTGATATATGTCCCCACGACGGCGGAGACGGCGCCGACGCCGCTGCTGAGAAAGAGCACCCGCGAGAACTCGTTCGACCACTGATTCGCTGCGACGCACGGGATGATGAGGAAGGAGCTGATGAGGATCGCACCGACTGCCTTGATGCCGATGCCGATGACGGAGATCGTCATGACGAGCAGGAGGACGTTCAGCAGACGGCAGGGGAGCCCTGCGACGCGCGCATATTCCGCGTCGAAGACGAATAGCTTCAGCTCCTTGTAGAACACGAGGAGGATAAGGAGACAGAGGGCGGAAACGATGAAGATCAGCATGACGTCGATCTCGAGCATATACGCCGCCTGCCCGAAGATATAGGTGCCGAGCCCCGCCTGCGACGCGCCCGCATAGTCGGGATTGCCTTGGATGAAGCTTTTGAGCGCCATGCCGAGCCCGAAGAAGCCCGAGAGGAAGACGGCGAGGTTGGCATCGAGGCCGAGCCGCTTGTCCTCATGTGCCAGTTGGATGAGCGCGTAGCTTGCCGCACCCGCCGCGATCGCGCCGCAGAGCAGGACGACGGGGCTGCGCGTCGCAAAGAGCATATAGGCGAGGATGATGCCGGGGAAGGTCGAGTGTCCGATGGCGTCGCCGATGAGGCTCTGCCCCTTGTAGACGCTGAACGCGCCGACAGAGCCCGCCGTGACGGCGAGGACGAGACTGCCGAGCGCGACGATTTGAAAGGTGTAATTGAACAGAATATCCATCGCTTACTCCTTGATCCGGTACGCGAGCGCGAGTTTTGCCTCTTTGTCGACGTTTGCGAGATAGTCGCACGCCTTGACCGTGCGGTTGAGCACGACGAGGAAGTCGAAATAGGCGTCGAGGGTGCTGAGGTCGTGGTGCACGGCGATGACGGTGCGGCGGTCCTTTTGCAGATCCATGAATTTGTCCATGATGATGCGCTCGGTCGTCTCGTCGACGCCCGCGAGCGGCTCGTCCATGATGTAGAGATCGGCGTCCTGCGCGAGGGCGCGCGCGATGAAGACGCGCTGCTTCTGTCCGCCGGAGAGCTCCGAGATCTGACGGTCGGCAAAATCTGCCATCTTCATCTTTTCGAGCGCGTCGAGCGCGATCTCGCGGTCGATTTTTTTCGGCCGCTTTATGAGGCCGATGTGCGCGTAGCGTCCCATGAGCACAACGTCCGATACGGTCGTCGGGAAGTCCCAGTGCACCGAGCCGCGCTGCGGCACATAGGCGATGCGCTTGCGCACCTCCTCGAGCGGGCGCCCCCAGAGACGCACCTCACCCGATACGGGGGAGAGCAGGCCGAGGATGCCGCCGAGCAGTGTGGATTTTCCCGCGCCGTTGGGGCCGACGATCGCGCAGCGTACGTGCTGCGGGATATCGAGGTCGATGTCCCAGAGAACGGGGGTCTCGCGGTACGCCATCGTGAGATCCTCCACATGTATGACGCTTTGACTTTGATCCATAGCGTTCCTCCTTGAACAAAAAGAGGCGGGAGATATCCCGCCTCCGTCAAACAATTTACTTCAAGTGGCTGACGATCAGATCGACGTTGCTCTTATACATGTCGATGTAGGTATCGCCCTTCTGCCCTTCTGGCGCGAGTGAATCCGAAAACAGCTCGTTGCCTTCACCGCCCACGATCTCAACGTCGAAGCCCTTGGTCTTACAGACCTCCTGTAGTTTCTTCATGCGCTCTGGGTTCGTCGTGCTCTCGGCGAATACCGCCTTGACCTTGTGCTCGACGATGAAGTTCGCCGTCTTTTCAACGTCTGCGTTCGCCACCTCGGAGTCCGTACTGACGCCCTGCGGCGCGACGACGTTCATATGGTAGCGGTGCGAGAAGTAGTTGAACGCGTCGTGCGGGGTGACGAGATTGCGCTGTCCTTCGGGGATCGTCGCGATCTTTTCCTTGATCTCGCTGTCGAGCGCGTCGAGCTGGCCGAGATACTTCTTGAGATTTGCCTCGATGTCGGCCTTGTGGTCAGGCAGGAGTTTTTCGAGTTCCTCCGCGGCCTTTTCCGTCGCCTGCTTGTAGAGCGCGACGTCGAACCAGAAGTGGGGGTCGACGATGCGCTTGCCGTCTTCCTCCATATAGTTGATCTCGCTGTCGGGGAAGTCCTTCGTCACAGCGACGCCCTTCTTTTCGAGCACCTCTGCCATCTTGCCCTCGAAGTGGAGGCCGTGGTAGAGGAGGAGATCGGCTTTCTTGATCTTTTCGAGATCCGCGGGCTGCGCCACATAGAGATGCGGATCCTCGCCTGCAGGGATAATCAGCTCGATGTTGACATAGTCGCCCGCGAGCTGTTTTGTCATATCCTGCAAAAACGAGGTTGTGACCGTAACCGTTTTCTTGGCTGCCGCGCCGCTCGCACCGGCCGGCTGATCCGCAGATGTTCCGCCGCATCCGCTCACAAGGGAGGCGAGAAGGAAACAACATGCGAGAAGTACATAAGCAAAACTTTTCTTGTGCTGCATGTGCTGCACCGTCCTTTCTATCCTAGCTTTGGATTATAGCAGAATTTTTTATCTTTGTAAATATTATTTTACAATACTAAAAAATAATTTTTATACTGTTAAAAAATAATACAAGGAAACAAAAAAGCTGCCGCACCGGTAAAAGTACGGCAGCTCCGCACACTCGCTCAACGGGAGGTCGCGTTCAGCAGTTCTGCTTTGCATCTGCGGTAGGCGCGGGTCTCGTACGCGCCGATTTGGGATTCGGGATGATCCGCACCGTAAGCGTGTCCACTCACGGAGAGAATGGGCGGGGCCTGGATGCGCTTGGCGACCGCCATGCCGGTATAGAGCCCCCACCAGTGTTCAAGGTCGTCGATAAATGCCGCCGCCGTGGGGAAATATGAAGCGACGAGGCCCGGCGCGCAGCTGATGTATTCCTCGAGTGTGTTCTTTGCATACGCCTGCAAGATATCCTCGGGGATGCGGTTCTCCTCCGCAAAGGCGCGGAAGAGATAGTCATGGTACGGATAGCGAATGGGGTCGCCCTTGCCTTCGTCCACATTCTGCGCGTCGGACAGCTCCGCGCTCGGCACGATGTCGATGATGCCCTGTGGGATGACCTCGCGCCCGTAGACTACCGCGTTCAAATAACGTGCGAGATCGTAGACCTGATATTTCCACAGGTCGGCGAGCGCCGCGAAAAATCCCGCCAGATCCCCGTAGAGGGTCGCGTAGCCGACGGTCGATTCCGCCTTGTTGCCGTTGCAGGTAAATCCCGCGCCCCAGGCCGCGGCAATCGTCGCGAGGACCCGGCCGCTGCGGTCGCGCGCCTGCATGTTCTCGCGGACGAAGGAGGAGAGCGTTAAATGTTCGCCCGGTGCCGCTGCCGCACCCTCGACGGGAATCTTCGTCAGCTGCGCAACCGTATGCGAAACGCTTTCCTCTATGGGGACGATCATCGAGCGGCAGCCGAGGTTTTCCGCCAGCTGCGCCGCCAGCCCCTTCGTCGTTTCCGAGTTGAACCGGCTCGGCATGTTGACGAGCAGCACCTTGTCCGCGCCGATGGCGTCGACATAGAGCGCGGCGCTGACGGCGGAGTCGATGCCGCCCGAGATACCGACGACGACGCGCTCCATATGAATGCGCTCCAGAAATTTTCGCACGGCATAGCGGATCGTCCGATAGATCGGCGCGATCTGCGGCTCCTCCGCGGGCGCTTCCCACGATGTCAGCTGCGCCGTATCGATGACGGTCAGCCCTTCCTCATAGGGCGCAGAGGTTAGGACCGGAGTGCCGTCCGCACGGCAGATGCGGCAGAGTCCGTCAAAGGCATAGACTGTCTTTCCCTTGTCCTGTAAACCCAGTGCGTTGACATAGACGACGGCCTTCCGATGTTTGCGTGCGAGCGCGGCAAGCGCGGCGCCGCGTATCGGCGTGGGGAATGGCGCCGCGTCGACGGCAATGAGCACATCCTCGCCCGGCAGCGCATAGGTGATCGGAGAGAACGGGGCGCTCGTATGCAGCGGGCGGCGCACAACCTCTTGAAGTACGCCGTCACACGCCGAGAGGAGCGTGCGCCCGTCTGAGACGGGACGCTCCGCCTCCTCCGCGATACTGCCGAAGAGGACCGTGATGCCCTCCGCCGCGCGCGCGATCTCCTGCGCGCAGCCGGCGCAGTCGCGGAGAAAGGCGGGCTGCGCAAGTTCTCGGCCGAGAAATTTGCCGGAGAGCGCGAACGCGGGGAGGACGACCGTCTCTGCGCCCGCGGCTTTCGCCTCCTCTATTTTTTTGCAGACGGCCTTTTGATTCAGATCCGGACGGCCGGGGATGACCTCCATTGATACAAGTGCAATTTTCATTGACGGCGCTCCTTTTTGATGATCATGCGAGGTGCTTTCGCAAAGAAATGTTCGCGAGAACGGGGGCCCCCGTGCGGTGACAGTGACGACGAAGGCGATGGAGTACCTCTATCTTACTCGATGTACCCGTTGGATGCAATAAGCAGAGCGAGATATATTCACATACTTTGCGATGTTCGCCTTTGACATACCGGTAGATAGGAGGGCAAAAATTTGTCCGCGCCGATACGGGTCGAGGTGTTTATATGAGCGTGCAGCTGTGGTAGAATGGGTATGGGACATGGTAGCACCTTCTGTTCTGTTTTTGTGGTGAAACCATTGTAGCATAAAGATCGCTGCCTGTCCCTTTTTGCTGTCCCACTTCATTTTACCATGAACCAATATATTAGGATAATGCCACGTGTATTTCCTTTCAAAAGCATATCCGATATGCTATAATTTAACGTGGTGAATACAATGGCAAAAAAGAAAATACAAAAGACGAACGCCGCGCGTATCCTCGACCGGCACGGCATCGCCTATGAGCTTCTGACTTATCCCGTGGACGAGAGCGATCTCTCCGCCGTGCATGTGGCCGAGGCGACGGGCATCCCGCTCGATGAGATCTATAAGACGCTCGTAGTGCGCGGGGATCGGACGGGCATCTTCATGGCGGTCATTCCCGGCGGCGGCGCACTCGACCTCAAGGCTGCGGCCGCCGCGTCGGGGAATAAGCGTGCGGAGATGGTCCATCTAAAAGAGGTGTTCGATCTCACCGGCTATGTGCGCGGCGGATGTTCGCCCCTTGGCGCGAAGAAGGCCTATCCTGTCTATCTCGATGAGAGCGCGTTCGCACACGCGCGCATCTGCATCAGTGCTGGACGGCGGGGCGAGCAGATCGCGCTTGCGCCCGACGACCTCGTCCGTGCGGCGGAAGCGACGACGGCGCTCATCGCGCGCTGACCATATACGGCAGGAATGACTGAGCCTATTATAACACAGATGAATTTACCTGCCCAAGCGAAAGGATGTATACAATGGAATATTTCAGTACGCGCGGCGCAGAAGGGCGCGTCTCCTCTGCCGAAGCGATCCTGCGGGGACTTGCCTCGGACGGCGGGCTCTTTGTGCCCGATTCGTTTCCGCAGGTGTGCCGCGCGGATATCGAGGCGCTGGTACCGCTTTCCTATGACGCGCGTGCGGCGCGTATTCTAGGGCTCTTTCTTACGGACTATACGGAGGAGGAACTGGCAAGTTGCGTCGACCGTGCCTACGGGCGGACGTTTGACGATGTGCGGCGCGCACCGCTGCGTGCGGTGGGAGACCTCTCGGTGCTCGAACTCTGGCACGGGCCGACAAGCGCGTTCAAGGACATGGCGCTGCAGCTCCTCCCGCAGCTCATGCGCACGGCGCGGGAGAAGCTGGGGGCGCGGGATACGATTCTGATCCTCGTCGCGACTTCGGGCGATACCGGCAAGGCGGCGCTCGCGGGATTCGCGGACACGCCCGGCATTCGGATGATGGTGTTCTACCCGGACGGCGGCGTCAGTCCCGTGCAGCGCCTTCAGATGGTGACGCAGGAAGGCGCGAACGTGCGGGTCGTGGCCGTGCGCGGCAACTTTGACGATGCGCAGCGCGGCGTGAAGGAAATCTTCGGGGACTCCGCGGCGGCAAAGGAGCTGGCGGCGGCGCATACGCGCCTTTCCTCGGCGAACTCGATCAACTGGGGCCGGCTCGCACCGCAGATTGTCTACTATTTCAGTGCCTATGCCGATCTCCTCGCAGCGGGGCAAATCAGCGCGGGCGATGCGGTGAACTATACCGTGCCGACGGGGAATTTCGGCAATATCCTCGCGGGCTTTTACGCAAAACGCATGGGCCTGCCCGTCGGACGTCTCGTCTGCGCCTCGAACGCAAACAACGTGCTGACCGACTTCCTCCGGAGCGGTGTCTATGACCGTCGGAGGGCCTTCCATCAGACGATCTCGCCGTCGATGGACATTCTCGTCTCGAGCAACCTCGAGCGTCTGCTCTATTATCTGACGGAGGATACGAAGCAGGTCGCCGCGTGGATGCGCGATCTTGCAGAGACGGGCGTCTACGATGCGAGCGCCCTTCTGCCGCAGCTGCGTGAACATTTCTGGGCGACGTTTGCGGACGATACGGCGACCCGCGCGGAGATCCGCAGCGTATACGAGCGCACGACATACACGCTCGACCCGCATACCGCCGTCGCCTATCGCGCGGCGGAGGGATACCGAAATGAGACGGGCGACACCCGCCCGATGGTCGTGCTCTCGACCGCAAGTCCGTATAAATTCGGCGCAAGCGTGCTCTCAGCGCTTGGCGCGGCGGTCGACGCCGATCCCTTTGCGCAGATGGAACAGCTGCACGCGCTGAGCGGCATGGACGTCCCTGCGGGGCTTTCTTCACTGCGCGAAAAACCCGTGCGGCATACGGATATTTGTGCGCAAGACGGAATGCGTGCGGCCGTGCTGTCGTTCGCGCGCAGTTCATCCTAAGGAAAGGAGCGCCATCAATAAAAAAGTTTGCATATAAAAAGAAGGATTTCCACCGTATGTGAAGAATTTTCTAAATATGCGGTTATATGACGTTCCAATGTTTTGGAGAAAGAGGTAAGTGTCATGGCAACGATTGATCTCACACAATACGGCATTACAGGCACGACGGAAGTTGTTCACAATGCAAGCTACGACCAGCTGTTCCGCGAGGAACTGCGTCCCGATCTCGAGGGCTATGAGCGCGGGCAGGTGACGGAGATGGGGGATGCCGTCAACGTCATGACCGGAATCTATACGGGGCGCTCTCCAAAAGATAAGTATATTGTGGACGACGAGACCTCGCACGATACGGTCTGGTGGACGTCCCACGAGTACAAGAACGACAATCACCGTGCGACGCAGAAAGCATGGAACGCCGTGCGCGACATCGCGATTCGTCAGCTGTGCAACAAGCGTCTCTTCGTTGTCGATGCGTTCTGCGGCGCGAACAAGAACACGCGCATGGCGGTGCGTTTCATCGTGGAAGTGCCGTGGCAGGCACATTTTGTCACGAATATGTTCATCCGTCCGACGGAGGAAGAACTGAAGGCCTTTGAGCCGGACTTCGTCGTCTACAACGCGGCAAAGGCGCGCGTCATGCAGTTCGGCGATCTCGGACTGAACTCCGAGACGGCCGTCATGTTTAACCTGACGAGCCGCGAGCAGATCATCGTCAACACATGGTACGGCGGCGAGATGAAAAAGGGTATGTTCTCGATGATGAACTACTACCTCCCCTTGAAGGGCATCGCCTCCATGCACTGCTCAGCGAATACGGATAAGAAGGGGGAGAACACGACTCTCTTCTTCGGCCTGTCGGGGACGGGCAAGACGACCCTATCGACCGATCCTGCGCGCCTGCTCATCGGCGACGACGAACACGGCTGGGACGACGAGGGCATATTCAACTACGAAGGCGGCTGCTACGCGAAGGTCATCAACCTCGATCCGAAGGCGGAGCCGGATATCTACGGCGCGATCAAGCGCAATGCGCTGCTCGAGAACGTCACCGTGAGCCTTTCTGGGCATGTGGACTTTGCGGATAAATCCGTCACGGAGAACACACGCGTCTCGTATCCCATCTACCACATCGAAAATATTGTCAACGGTCATGTCCGCGACAAATCGGCGGGCCCCCATGCCAAGAACGTGATCTTCCTCTCGGCCGATGCGTTCGGCGTCCTGCCGCCGGTCTCGATTCTGACCCCGGAGCAGACGAAGTATTACTTCCTTTCGGGCTTTACGTCGAAACTTGCGGGCACGGAGCGCGGCATCACGGAACCGACGCCGACCTTCTCAGCGTGTTTCGGACAGGCGTTCCTCGAACTCCATCCGACGAAATACGCAAAGGAACTCGTGCGTAAGATGGAGGAGCACGGTTCGCATGCCTACCTCGTCAACACGGGATGGAACGGCACGGGCAAGCGCATCTCCATCCAGGATACGCGCGGCATCATTCACGCGATTCAAAGCGGCGCGATTGACGGCGCACCGACGAAGAAGATCCCATATTTCGATCTGGAAGTGCCGACGGAACTGCCGGGGGTCGATCCGAAGATTCTCGACCCGCGCGACACCTATGCCAGCCGCGTCGAATGGGAGGAAAAGGCCAAGGATCTTGCCGAACGCTTCATCAAAAACTTCAAGAAGTATGAGGGCAACGAAGAGGGCAAAAGCCTCGTCTCGGCAGGACCGCAGCTCTAAGGCATATATCGCGAACCGTAAGGCTGCCGCACATCTGTGCGGCAGCCTTTTTTTCAGAGAGAGTGCATCATTTGGATCGACGGGGGATGGCAATGCAGCTGACGGACAGCATCGATAAAGTACGCGGCGTGGGCGTGAAGAAGGCTGCCGCACTGCGGCGTCTCGGCGTCGCGACAGTCTACGATCTCCTAACCTATTACCCGCGCGCCTATGAGGATCAGAGTCGGATCACGCGGATTGCCGACCTGCGCCCCGGCATGCGCGCGACTGTGCTCGGCGCTATTCATACGGTGACGGAACGGCGCACACGGCGGCGCGGCTGTACCGTGCTGACGGCGCTCATCGGCGACAGCTCTGGCTATGCGCAGGCCGTTTGGTTCAATCAACGCTTCCTCAAACAGAAACTGCGCGAGGGGCGGCGGATACTCCTCTCGGGCAGGGTGGACTATGCTTATGGCGGCGGCAGCCAGCTTGCCCTCACGCAGATCACCACCCTCGAACTGCTCGGCGACGAGGAATCGGCTGCGCCACTGCTCGGCATTCTGCCGATCTATGCGGCGACCGAAGGGCTCACGCAGAAACAACTGCGGCAGATGACGTCGTACGCGCTCAAAGAGGCTGCTGCGGAACTCACGGAGACACTGCCCGCAGCGATCCTACGGGACTACAAGCTCATCGGGCGTGCGGATGCCTTTGGGCGCATTCACTTTCCCAAATGCGCAGCGGAGCTGAATGCGGCGCGGCGGCGCCTTGCCTTTGAAGAGCTCTACCTTATTCAATGCGGCCTTGTGGCGCTCAAGAAGCGCAGCGCAGAAACGCAGGAGGGCATCGCGCACCGCGCAAACGGCAGACTTGTCGCCGCCGTTTTGGAGGCGCTGCCGTTTGCGCTGACTGCGGATCAACAGACGGTCTGGGCGGAGATCGCGCGCGATATGGAGGCACCGCTGCCGATGCGCCGTCTCGTGCAGGGCGATGTCGGCTCCGGCAAGACGGCGATTGCACTGCTCGCCCTCGTGAAGACCGTGGATAGCGGATATCAAGGGGCGCTCATGGCGCCGACGGAAATTCTCGCACGTCAACATTACGAATATCTCTCGGAACTCTTAACGCCGCGCGGGCTCCGTGTCGGATTTCTCACGGGACGCTGCACGAAGAAGCAGCGAGCGGAAATGGATACCGCGCTTGCCGCGCATGAAGTCGATATCGTCGTCGGTACCCACGCGCTGATCGAGGACCATGTTGCATTTGCGGCGCTCGGCCTCGTCGTAACGGATGAACAGCACCGGTTCGGCGTCGCGCAGCGCGCCGCGCTTGAGAGGAAGAGCGGCGTGACCCCGGACGTGCTCGTGATGACGGCGACGCCGATCCCGCGCACGATGACACTCACGGTCTACGGCGATCTTGACGTCTCGCGCATTGAGCATCTGCCGCCCGGCCGCCGTCCGGTCCGCACATTTCTGCGCACCGAGGAGGCGCGGGAGAAAATCTATGCGTTCGTACGCAAAGAGCTCGAGAGCGGACGGCAGGCATATGTCGTCTGTCCGCTGATCGAAGGAAACGAGGAGAGCGACCTGCCCTCGGCGGAAGAAGTCTACGAAGAACTCTCCCGCGGCATCTTTCGCGGGATCCGATGCGGACTGCTGCACGGACGCATGAAATCCGCCGAGAAGGAATCTGTCATGCGCGATTTTTACGAGGACAAGATCAAACTCCTCGTATCGACGACAGTGATCGAGGTCGGCGTCAATGTGCCGAACGTGAGCATCCTTGTCGTCGAACACGCCGAGCGCTTCGGGCTCGCGCAGCTGCATCAGCTGCGCGGCCGTGTCGGGCGCGGTGGCTATGCCTCTTACTGCATTCTCATTGCGGGACGTACGGCGGCGGGGACAGAACGGCTGAAAATCGTCGCGCAGACAAGCGACGGCTTTCGCCTTGCGGAGGAAGACCTGCGCCTGCGCGGTCCCGGGCAGTTCTTCGGGGCGATGCAGCACGGGCTGGGCGACCTCAAGATCGCGGACGTGCTTGCGGATATGGACCTCCTCCTGCTCGCACGCCGTGCCGCCGTTCGCACGGTGGACGATCCGGAGACGTGCGCCTTCGTCATGCCGACACTCATGCGCCGGTATCGCGAGAAGTTCGCGCATATTTGGGAGGTATGAGTGTTGTATTATCCCGCTGAAATGGTGTAAAATAGAAAAAGAGAATTGAGGACAGGGAGGAATATACCATGAGTCAAGACGCAATCGACGCATCCGGCTGGGCACAGGATGAAGCGTCCATTCGGGAAGCCTTGCAGCAGCGAAAAACAGCATTGTTTGAGGTGTTCGAGCAGGGCTATGTGGCGGATATGAAGAACGCGTGGCAGCGGGGATACGACGCAGGCGCTGCCGCAGGGCAGGCCAAAGGGAAAGAGGACGGCATCGCCGAGGGGAAGCTCCAGGGACGCAAGCAGGGCGTGATCTATGTCGCCCTCAATCTCCTGCGCGACGGCACAGATCCGGAAAAAGTCGCAAAGATGGCGGAGCTCCCCGAGCTAATCATTCGTAAGATTGCCGCGGACAACGACATTGCGCTGTCATAACGGAGACCGTATCATTCGATGCGGAACACACGGCACGGGGGGTGAAGCGGATGGACGAACAGCGTGGACTTTTTGAGCGAGAGGCCTATCGGCCGCTGGCAGAACGCGTTCGTCCGCGCACCCTGGACGACTTTGTCGGGCAGGAACATCTCCTGGGCAAAGGGAAAATACTGCGGCGCCTCATCGAAAGCGACCGGATCGCATCGATGATCTTCTGGGGGCCGCCGGGGGTCGGGAAGACGACGCTCGCGCAAATCATCGCCGCACACACGAAGGCAAAGTTTATCACATTCTCCGCCGTGACAAGCGGCATCAAAGACATTCGGACGGTCATGCAGGAGGCGGAGCGTCGACGCGCCTACGGAGAGCGCATCATCGTCTTTGTCGATGAGATTCATCGGTTCAATAAGGCGCAGCAGGATGCGTTTCTGCCCTTCGTGGAAAAGGGCAGCATCGTGCTCATCGGCGCGACGACAGAGAATCCCTCCTTTGAGATCAACGGCGCATTGCTCTCGCGATGCCGCGTCTTCGTTTTGCAGGGACTGACCCTCGACAATATCAAAGAGCTCCTGCGGCGGGCCATGACGCTGCCCCGCGGGCTAGGCGATCTGAAGATCCGGCTTTCGGAGGACGGTCTGACGGCCGTCGCGGCTTTTGCGAACGGCGACGCGCGCAGCGCCCTCTCCACGCTCGAAATGCTGATCCTCAATGCAGACGAGAAGGACGGGCAGATATCCGTCACGGAAGAGAATTTAGCACAATGTATTTCGAGAAAATCACTTCTGTACGATAAAACAGGGGAAGAGCATTATAATCTAATCTCCGCACTGCATAAATCGATGCGCAACTCCGATCCCGACGCGGCCGTCTACTGGCTTGCCCGCATGCTCGAAGCGGGGGAGGACCCGCTCTATATCGCGCGGCGTGTGACGCGTTTTGCGGCCGAGGACGTCGGTCTTGCCGATCCGCGGGCTCTTGAGCTCGCGGTGGCAGCCTATCAGGCCTGTCACTACATCGGCGTGCCGGAGTGCAATGTGCATCTGACGGAGGCCGTGATCTATCTCGCGCTGGCGCCGAAATCCAACGCGATGGAAGCCGCCTATCTGGCTGCGGCCGCAGATGCGCGGACCATGCGCGCAGAACCCGTGCCGCTCGTCATCCGCAATGCGCCGACGAAGCTCATGAAGGAACTGGACTACGGCAAAGGGTATCAGTACGCACATGACGCGGCGGATCACATCACCAATATGCAGTGCCTGCCGGATGCCCTCGTCGACCGGGTATACTACCGCCCGACGGATCAGGGGATCGAGAGGCGGTTTCGCGAGCGGCTGGATTGGATCAAGAAGTGGAAAGCGGAACATGCGCCGCAGAGGAAGAATGAACCGAAGCAGTAAATGGGACCGGAGGAATACCATGATAGACGGCAAAGACTTTTTAAGCGGTTGATGGACGAATCTTTTGAAAGCAGAAAGGCGGGAATTCCGGCGTTGGATGGAAAGCTGAAATTATACGGGTTCAATAATCTCACGAAGGCACTGAGCTTTAATATTTACGATATCTGCTATGCGAAATCGGCGCGTGAACAGCAGGATTACATCAAATACATTGACGAGCAGTACAACTCTGATCGTCTGACCAAAATCCTCTCTCAGGTGACCGATATGATCGGCGCGCGGATCCTCAACATTGCCAAACAAGATTATGAGCCGCAGGGTGCCAGCGTGACCATGCTGATCGCGGAGGAGGCCGCCGTTGTCTCCGGCAGCAAGACCCCGGTCAACGCACCGGAAACGATTCTCGCGCATCTGGATAAGAGTCATGTGACCGTCCATACCTACCCGGAGTTCCATCCCGATACGAGCATCGCGACCTTCCGGGTGGACATCGACGTTGCGACCTGCGGAGAGATCACCCCGCTCCAGACGCTGGACTATCTCATCAGTCAATTTGACTCGGATATCATTACGATGGATTACCGCGTGCGCGGATTTACGCGCGACCTACACGGCCGCAAGTTGTTCATGGACAGCAAAATGACCTCGATTCAAGAGTTCATCAAACAGGAAACCCTGGATGAATACGATGCCGTGGATATCAACCTCTATCAGGCCAGTCTCTTTCACACGCGCATGTTGATCAAGGAGCCGCAGCTACAGAACTATCTCTTCAACACGGACGTGGATGAGATTTCGCCGAAAACACGCCTGCTCATCAGCACGAGCCTGCGGCGCGAGATGATCGAGATCTTCAGCGGACGGAACGTCTATTAGGAGATGTTCACATGCCAATGTTTAAAAAATCCCTCCTCGTTCTGCTCATTTTGGCGACCGCCGTATTTGCCGGAACTATGTACGGATACTATTCGGAGGAGCACGCACTGACACTGGATGCCGGGACGAACATACAGGCGGACGCGCCGCGCATGGTGACCGTCTACGTCTCGGGAGAGGTGAGAAAACCGGGGCTTTTCAAACTGCGCGAGGGGCAGCGCGTCGCAGACGCCGTGAATGAAGCGGGCGGCGTCATCGAGACGGCCGATATCGACCGCGTGAACATGGCGGCGCTCCTCGAAGACGGCATGCAGATTCGCGTGCCGGAGCAGCAGGCAGCCGGCAGGAACGCCCCTGCGGCATCCGGAAAGAACGCGGAAGGGCAGATCAACATCAACACGGCGAATGAAAAAGAATTGCAGACCCTGCCAGGCATCGGACCCGCCATGTCGGCCCGTATCATCGAGTACCGCGAAGCAAACGGGGATTTTAAAAAGATTGAAGATATCAAAAAGGTGCGCGGCATCGGCAATGCGAAGTTTGAAAAAATAAAGGATAAGGTGACCATATGAAGACCGGGCAGCGGCAGCTCTCGTTTCTCACAGTGCTCCTCATCTCTTATGGACTCGGCATTGCGTCAGCCGCATACTGCGGCATCCGGTTTTCCGCAGCGCTCCCATATTTCATCGGACTTCTGCTCCTCGGCGGCATGACTGCCGGATTCCTTGTCCTGCGAAAAAGCCCGCACACATGGGCAGCGTTCGTGGGACTTTTTTTCATCCTGGGGATGTTCCGCTTTTCCTCCGCCTATGAACTGCCCGCTTCCGACATCTCCCATGCCGCGGGTCACAGTGTGCAAGTGACCGGCATCCTTTCCGATGCGCCGCGCATCACCGCGGACGAAAACGGCACGCAGCATATACGCTATACAGTCGAAAGCAAGACAATATCTGATGGAGAAGGCACGCGTGCCGGGAGCGGCCGTTTTTTTGTTTATACGCGCGTCCGCCCGCCCGAGGAGCCGCCGGACGTGCAGATCGGGGATGAGATCACCGCCGCGGGAAAGGTACGCCGTCCGCACGGATACCGGAACCCGGGGCAGATCGATACCGCCTTCCTCCTTCGCACACAAGGAATCACCGCCGCCCTGCACCCGGATGCCGTATCCTTTCAAGAAACGGACGAGCGGTCATGGACTCAAAACTGCATGCGTCTCTCCGCAGAGATCCGAGCGCACTATATAGAACATATGACGGAGGTCATGCCGCGTGCCGATGCCGCGGCGATCTTTGCCATGCTGTTCGGCGGATACGAGGGAATTCGCCCCGACTTACTGGATGCGTTCACGACTACGGGGATCGTCCATATTCTATCCGTGTCGGGCTCGCATATCAGCTTGATTGCGGCCGTGACGGCATGGCTGACGATCCTGCTGCGTTTTCCCAAATGGCTACGGGCGCTGAGCGTTGTCTCCGTCATCGTCGCCTATGTCGTGCTCGCAGGGCTCGTTCCGCCTGCCGTACGCTCCGGCATCATGGGCGCGACGGCCTTTCTCGGGCTCGTGCTTGGCCGGGAACGGGATGCGCGGCGCATACTCGTTCTGACGGGCTTGATCATGCTCCTCATCGCGCCGCTGCTTCTCTTTCATATCAGCTTTCAGCTCTCGTTTCTAGCGACTGCGGGACTCCTCTTCATCGCGCCCATATTGTATCGGCGAATGAAAAAATATTCCGCCGTCCTCGCGGGCAGCCTATCCATCACCATATCGGCGCAGCTGGCGACAGTACCCGTACTCGCATGGTATTTCAATCAAGTGTCCCTCGCGTCGCTGCCGGCCAATCTGATCGTCGTTCCCCTTGTGGACATCATCATCGTCTTCGGCCTTTTCGGCGGGATTGCGGCTTGGCTGATCCCTGTGATGGGCCGACTGGTCTTTGGGGTTGACAGCCTGCTGCTCGGTATGACGTTTGAACTCACGCGTCTCATGGCAGCGCTTCCCGCGGCCAAAATTTGGCTGCCGTCCATGGGGATCGGCGGGGGCGCCGCATACTATATACTGCTCGCCACTCTGTTTTCTCCCAAAGACACACGGCAGACGATCTTCGCGCATCTCCTGCGCCGGAGGAAAATATTGGCCGCAACCTGTATCGCAGTATTCGCCCTTGTCTTTTTCCGATGGGCCGCGCAGCCAAACGAGATGAGCGTACACTTTATTGACGTCGGGCAGGGGGACTGCGCCCTCGTCATCACGCCGCACGGTCATGCCATGCTCTTTGATACCGGCGGCACACGCGACGGCGCATTTGACATCGGCGCCCGGGTCGATGTGCCGTATCTGCTGCACTGCGGCGTGCGAGAAATCGACTATATTTTTCTCTCACACGCGCATGAGGACCATGCGGCGGGCGCGGGGGCGATCCTTGCCCGCATGCCTGTGAAGCATGTGTTTATCGCAGATGAAGGAATTGCGGCCTACGCGAGAAGCATGCGCATGAGCGACGGAGATCCGCTGCTTTTGAAATTCAGCAAAGCGGAAGCGGGACAAGTGATATCGGTTGACGGCGTCACGGTGGACACCGTCTATGCGCCGCCCTACGATCCGGCGGACAGTGCGACAGGCAACGAGGTGTCCAACGTCTACCGTGTGCGCTACGGAGCGGCCTCTTTTCTGTTCACGGGCGATCTCGTCAAAGCGCATGAGGCAAAAATGATTGCGCGCCGGCCGGACATTCAAAGCACGGTCGTCGAAGTGCCGCATCACGGATCGGAGACATCCAGTTCGGAGGAGTTCATCGCGGCCGCGCGTCCGACCTATGCCGTATACTCCGTGGGGATGGACAACGCCTTCGGCCATCCGCGTCCGGAGGTCGTCGCGCGCTATGAGCGGACGGGAGCGAAAACCCTCCGCACAGATCGAGACGGCGCCGTCATATTTCGTACGGACGGAACGAGGATGACAGTGGAAACCTGCGCGCAGGCGCAGATTCTGCACTAACACATTGCGCGTGGACGCTCTTTTGTTTATAATAATGCACATGAGGAAAGATCACACGGAACGAGGATATGATGAAAAATTACGGCGTAGTCTTTGATGTTGACGATACACTGTATGATATGTCGCTGCCTTTTGTCGGAGCATACCGGTCGATGTACGGAACGCGGTACCGCTTGCCGATGAACGATTTGTTCCTTTCCTTTCGTCGCTACAGCAACGAGCGGTTTGAAGATTCGCAGACCGGCAGGATGACCATGGAGGAGCTTTACATCTATCGTCTGCGCATGGCGTTGGGGGCGTATGGCATTGCGGTTTCGGACGAAGAGGCGCTCACGTTTCAGCGGCTTTATATGGGATTACAGTATCAGATCAAGCTGACGGATACGATGGCGGCGCTTCTCGATGCGCTGCGAGATCAAACCGCGATCGGCATTATCACAAACGGTGCGCCCGCACACCAACGGCGCAAAATCGAATCGCTCGGCATCTTCCGTTGGATACCGCAGGAGCATATCATCGTCTCGGGCGATTATGTATTCCGCAAACCGGACGTGCGTATTTTCCGCGAAATGCAGCGGCGCCTCGACCTTTCCCCGGATCGGCTGATCTACACCGGGGACGCCTTTGGACTGGACATCGTCGGCGCCGACGGCGCGGGGTGGCATGCGGTCTGGTTCAACCATCGGCACCGCAGCAAACCGGATGATACGAACGTATCCCCCGAGATCGAAGTGCACAGCGAAGAGGAACTCTCGGCAGCACTCCTTGATCGCATTGCACATTAAGACAGCGAAGAAGGCCTTCCTCGAACGGCTAAAATCGAGGAAGACCTTATTTTTTTCTTAAGGAAACACTGATAAATTCTTATGTTGCGCAACTCTGCCTCGAAAGATTAC
>CAUQAR010000002.1:0-39147 GCA_963515775.1 uncultured Selenomonas sp.
GCCTTCTCGCGTTTTTTCTCCTCTTTCGCGGCCTTCTTCTCGGCCTTCTTTTGATCCCGGACCGCCTTTTTGGCCGCCTTCTGCGCGTCGCGCTCGGCCTTTTCCTGTGCGCGCGCGGCCTCCTTCGACGCGGCGGCGCTCTGCCCCGCCGGCTTCAGCCCGCCCGTCTGCACCGCACCCTCTGTGCGATGCGGTGCGGCGGCCGCGGGTTCCCCCGTCGCCTCCGCCGCTGCGCCCGCGATCGGCACCGCAAAGACGAGTG
Organism: uncultured Selenomonas sp.; assembly: GCA_963515775.1. GTDB lineage: Bacteria > Bacillota > Negativicutes > Selenomonadales > Selenomonadaceae > Centipeda. The sequence goes on from CAUQAR010000002.1 coordinate 263, forward strand.
CGGCAACTATGCCCGCAGCGAATTCCTTCGCTCGTTTCATTCCGTCATCCCCTTATCCATCGCGCTTCCGATGCTTTTACTACGCTGCGCTGCCGCGGCATCCCTGCGCGGCCGACCGGCCGGCGCCGATAAAAGCGCACAGCAAACACAGCTCTTTCCTAGGTGTCATTTCGACAGCGCGCGCCGAAATCCTTTTTTCAGACATTATTTCCGCCGCTGCGGCAGGTCCTTCGGATACCCCTTCGCCGTGTGATCCTCCGCGACGTCGTTGCGCTCCGTGCGCGGCTGCTGCTTTCCCTTCCACTTCGTGCGCGGCAGGTCGGCGTAGGTCGCCAGCTCGCGTGCGGTGGGGCGTTTCTTGTGCATCAGTGCGCCGGTGATCGGCTCCTTGCCCGGGCGTCCCACACTGCGTGGATAGGCGCGCGGCGTATGGCCCTGCTTGCGAATGGAGAGCACGGCGCGCACATCGGGAAGGCCCGGCAGCGCGACGCGGCGCACGGTGATCTCCCCGCCGCCGAGGATCTTGACCGCCTCGAGACTCTCGGCCATCTCCTCGCGATACGCGCGGCCCTTGAGCGCGAGGAAAGTGCCGCCGACGCGCACGAAGGGGAGCGCATACTCGACGAGGACGGGCAGACGCGCGACGGCGCGGCTGACGGCGATGTCGTACTGCTCGCGGTACGCCCTCACGCGCGCCGCACCCTCCGCGCGCGCATGGACGCAGATCGCATTGGAGAGATCGAGCGCGTACGAGACCTCCTCGAGGAAGTCGACGCGTTTTTTGAGCGCGTCGAGCAGCGTCACCTCGATGTGCGGCGCATAGACGGCAAGCGGAATGCCCGGCAGCCCCGCGCCCGTGCCGATGTCGATCAGCGTGCGGGCGCGCGCAAAGAGCCCCTCCTCATACGCTGCGAGACTATCGATGATGTGCTTGACGGCAACGTCCTCGGGCGCGGTGAGCGCCGTGAGGTTCATGCGCTCGTTCCATGTGAGCAGCAGCTCGTTGTAGTGCGCGAATTGTTCGATCTGCCGGTCCGTCAGCGCAATGCCCGCCTCTGCCGCGCGCGCGGCGAGGATGTCCTCAAACGACGACATGATATGCCCTCCCCGTAATCACTCTATGAACAGCCGCCGTCCTACGCCTGCGGGCCGATGAGCACGACGGAGACGTCGTTCACATTCGTCCCCGTCGGTCCCGTGACGATGAGCCCGCCCACATCGTTCAGCGCGTGGTAGGCGTCGTTTTCCGCCAGCGCCGCGGCGATGAGCTTGCCCTGCGCGCGCAGCGCCGCATCCGTATCGCCGTCCACATAGCCGCCCGCCGCGTCCGTCGGGCCGTCAGTACCGTCGCTGCCGACGCTGAATACGGCGACGTTCGGCAGGCCCGCGATGGCCTCGGCCGCCGCGAGCGCAAGTTCCTGATTGCGCCCCCCGAGGCCCTTGCCGCGCAGGTGGACGATCGTCTCGCCGCCCGCGATATAGGCGGCGGGTCCGTCTCCCGCGTGCGTGCGCGCGATCGCCGCGAGGAACCGCCCCGCGTCCCGCGCCTCGCAGTCGAGCATGTCCGTCAGCACGACGGGCCGATAGCCGCGCTGCGCTGCCGCTGCGGCCGCCGCCGCACACAGCTCGCGCACACTCCCCGTGATCTGCGTCTCCACATTGGGCAGCTGCGCGGGGAGCGGCCGATCGAGCAGCGCCGTCGCCACGGGAGAGAGCGAAAGGCCGTATTTTTTCACAACCGCGTGCGCCTGCGCCGCCGTCGACGTATCCGGATACGCGGGGCCCGAGGCGATCATGTCGAGCGGATCACCGAGAATATCGCTCAGCACGATCGAAAACACATGCGCGGGCGCGCAGTGCTGCGCGAACCGCCCGCCCTTCACCGCACTCATGCGCTTGCGCAGCGTGTTCATCTCCACGATGTCCGCGCCCGAGGCGAGCAGCGCGTGCGTCAGCGCCGCCAGCTCCTCCGCGGGGATCAGCGGCCGCTCAAAGAGCGCGCTCCCCCCGCCCGAGAGCAGGAACAGCACCGTATCGTCCGCCGAGAGGTGCGCCGTCAGATCAAGCGCCGCCTGCGTCCCTGCGAACGAATTCTCATCCGGCACGGGATGCGCCGCCTCGATACAGGTCAGCCTCGGTATATCGCCCATCGCATGTCCATACTTCGTAATGACGACGCCATCAGAGATGCGATCTCCGAGCACATCCGCCGCCGCGCGCGCCATCTGCCACGCCGCCTTGCCCACGGCGACGACCACGATGCGCCCCCGCGCGAACGTATAGCCGTGCAACGCCTTCTGCACCGCCGCATCGGGCAGAATCGCATCCAGCGCCTCCCGTATGATGCCGTCGGCATCCCTGCGCAGCTGCTCCTTCATGCCGTATCCCTCACTTTCCGCGCGCCGCAATGCGGCAATGGATTTCATCGATTCTATGATAGCGAATCCCGCGGCATCTTTCAAGATGCAGATCAAATAATGATGGCCGGAGCACCCCGTCGTAAGCGGTCCATGAAAGCATGGCTGCAAAAAATATCGCCGCGCATGGAGGAATCTCCGGCCGCCGTGGCGAAAGGACAAAATACATCGGAGCGATATGTGATGATAGCGTCGTCCACATGTTCATCGGCGATGATAGCGCGCCGGTGGCGATGAAGGGAAAAGGATAGCGAGGGAGAATATGATGATGAAGCGTATACCCAAATTGATCTGTGCAATTTTATTGGCACTATTGTTCAATTTTAACTGCAATCCGGCATATGCCGTCACGCGTCAAATGGAATGGCCATATGTATCAAGAGCGCTTCAGCTGATGGCCGGCGACTGGTACGACGACAGCGGTGTCAAGGTGATCACGGTGAACGATAAATACATCAACAGCTGCGAGGTCCTGTCCGCATATGACTTTGCCGGCGGCAGCGGCTATGGCGTGGGGATATTTCGTATCCAGGAACGCACAGGCATGCGCGATATGCGAATCGAATGGCATGTAAACGGAAGCCCTGCCGATTACATCACCCTCAATGACACGCAAATGCTCCATCGAACACTTCAATACTATCACGAGTCTATCGGCGGATTTCACTTAGGCATGTCCACAGGTGCCGTGGAGGCGAAATTTGGCCCGCCGACGCGCATTCTAACACAAAATAAGCCCATGCGCATCGGAAAAGATGTGTATCGTACAGGTTGGTATTATAAAGATAAGGGAATCATCATCACATTTAACAGCAAGAGTATCGATCGAATCATCCTGCTAAAGCAAAGCACATTACATTTCGACAAGTCCGGATTGAATTGCTCAAATCCCCCGGAGGCATTTGCAAAAGCATATGCGATGCAGCGGACGCCGCCATGGCCGTCCGGTGACTTTAACGGGGTGTATGCGATAGGGCATGGAGAGTATATTGTCTTTGGAAAAGATATGAACAACATCATGCTGACAGTTTATGATAATTAGCACGCGTGCTTTACCGGCATGTGCGTTATGCCATGATATGAAAAAGAACCCGTCATAGCGACGGGTTCTTTTTGTGCAGCATCAGCAGCAGTGCGTCTGCATCTCCATTTTTTTATGAACGCTCGCATCGGCGTACTTCCAATGAGGTGCGGGTCGTCTCCGTCATGGCGAGAGGACGCCGCGTTTTATTCCTTTTGCTCGACCACCTCGTCGTCGGTGATCGCGCGCGTGCCGATCGTGCCGGTCCGGATGCGCATGGCGTTTTCCACATCGTAGACGAAGATCTTGCCGTCGCCGACCTTGCCCGTATAGAGCGCGCGGCGCGCGGCCTCCATGACGGTATCGACCGGAACGTCGCAGACGACGATCTCCACTTTGACCATCGGGATCAGATTGATCGCATACTCCTTGCCGCGGTAGACCTCTTTATGCCCCTTTTGCAGGCCGCAGCCGAACACCTGCGACACGGTCATGCCCTGCGCGCCGATGCCGTTGAGGGCTTCCTTCAGCTCCTCCAGCTTCTCGGCGCGGGCGATAATATCCACGCGTTTCATCTTGCTCATAAGACGCCCTCCTCTCTCACATGAACGGGTTTGCGCTGCCCGACTTCAGCCCGTGCGCCCGAAACGCCGATTGATTGTAAGCGCCCTCGCCGTGCTCGCTGATGTCGACGCCCACCTCTTCGGACTCTTCGTCCACGCGCATCTCCATAAAGAGGCTGATCAGTTTATAGATCGCGACCGTGCCCACGATCCCGAGCGCATATGCGGCCGCAACGGACAGCAGTTCTGCGAAAAATGTATGCGTCCCGCCGTAGAGGAGGCCGTCCGCCCCCGCGGGATTGATCGCCGTCGAGGCCCAGATGCCCGTGGCGACGGCGCCCCATGTGCCGCCGACGCCGTGAATGCCGAATGCGTCGAGCGAGTCGTCGTAGCCGAGTTTTTCCTTCAAGACGGCCACGAATAAATAGCAGATGCCCGCGCCGATGAGTCCGATCACGATCGCGGACATCGGCCCGACAAAGCCCGAGCCGGGCGTGATCGAGACCAGCCCCGCCACGCAGCCCGAGGCCGCGCCGAACACCGTCGGTTTCCCATGGTGGAACCACTCGACGAGCACCCAGCTGACGATGCCGGCCGCCGCCGCGGTCTGCGTCGCGAGGAGGGCGTTGGCCGCCAGATTTCCGACGCCAAGCGCGGACCCCGCGTTGAATCCGAACCAGCCGAACCAGAGCATCGACGCGCCGAGCACCGTCATCGGGAGGTGATGCGGCAGCATGGACATGCGCCCGTAGCCCTTGCGCCGCCCGAGCAGGATGCAGAAGATGAGCGCCGACGCGCCGGCCAAGACATGGATGACGAGCCCACCCGCAAAATCGAGCGCGCCGAGCTGCGCGAGGAAGCCGCCGCCCCACACCCAATGCGCCATCGGGTTATAGATGCAGACCGCCCAGATCAAGGCGAAGATCACAAAGGCAGAAAAGCGCAGCCGCTCGGTAACGGCACCGCTGATGATCGCTGGTGTAACGACGGAAAACATACATTGAAATGCCGTGAATGCGAGTTCCGGTATCCCTGTATCGGGCAGGACATGCCCTTCGACGCCGGTGAGGAAGAGCTTGTCAAGCCCGCCGATCACGCCCCCCGACATCCGCGCCGAACGTCATGGTATAGCCGAGAACGACCCACTCGAGGGAAATCAGCCCGAGCAGAAAGAAGCACTGCATGATCGTACTCAGCACATTCTTGCTGCGCACCATCCCGCCGTAAAAAAATGCCAGCCCCGGCGTCATAAAGAACACCAATCCCGCACAGAGCAGCACCCATGCGGTATTCCCCGTATCTATCGCCACGCCCATCGACCCCATTCTCTCGCGCGTCCCATATTGCGGCTCAGATCCGCCGCATATCGGCGCGGTCGGATTTTTTCATGCCGCCCATTATATCCTCCCATCGTCGCAGATATCAACGAATTGCAGTAAGGTATACAGAACACATCTCTGATCTATATTTCATCCGCGTGCAGCGCGCATATGCTTTACAATCTCTGCGCGGTCTTGTAAAATCAATACATGTGACAATGGAAAGGAGATCGTATGTTCAATCGAAGCTTTACCTTCCGCATCGGCGGGCGCACATTTTCCTTAGGCGCATCCATCGACGGCAGTATGACGCACCGCTTCGGAGCAGACGCCCCGAAGCAGGCTGATCGGGATGACGCCGCAGCATCCGACGTTCATGCGCCGCCGCGTGCGCTGCATCCCGTCACGCTGACGGACCGCGGCTCCACGCTAACGATCGCGCTGCCGTTTGACGTTACGTCCGCGTTCGAGCCCTATGGCCAGACGGAGGATACCCACCTATCGGAGCATCCTGCAGATCCGAACGTTTCGTTCAGCGTTTTTCACAGGACAACCTACGAGGATATGGAGTACCTGTCGGAAATGATCAAGGCATCGGACGTCGCGCTCGACGATGCGGCGATTGGCGACCTTGGAGACATTGATCTCGACGTCGCCGTGATGGGGATGATCCGAAAAGTTGCGGAATACGACATCCGCGACTTTCACATCCTCTATAATAGGCCGCTCACGGTGAGCGGCCGCGATGCGCGCCGCACGTCGATGCTGTACTGGAATGAGGATCGGGAGATCGCCTACTGCGCAGACACGCTCTTTATTGCCATGCCCTACGAGGAATGGCAGGTACAGTTTGAGTACGAGACAGACAGAAACACGATTTCAGACTGTATCGATGCGATTTTCGCGTCCGTGACGCTTGGTAAGACTGATGTTTAGGAAAATAAAATGAATCGACCAAAGCCACATGTCTCCGATCGATTCGTCGCGCAACTTGCGGTCCATGGCAGGCAGTTCATCCGGAGTGGGCTCTCAATATTGCTCGTATTTTGAATCGTCAATGCCGAAGGCGAAATGAAAAAAGCTGCGGCTCGTTACCGCAGCTTTTTGACGCAGCAAAAGCGCGCCTACCATCCCATCTTTTCCATATACTTCCGCGTCTCGCGGACGACGACACCCGAGAGGGCAATGAGGGCGATGAGGTTCGGGATCGCCATGAGGCCGTTCACGATGTCGGCGAGGATCCAGATCGCCTCGAGTTTGAGGAACGCGCCGAGCGCGATGAGCACGATGAACAGGGTACGGTACGGCAGGACGCCGCGGGTCCCCGCGAGGTAGATCACGGCGCGCTCGCCGTAGTAGTTCCATCCGAGAATGGTGGTAAACGCAAAGAGCGCGAGCGAAACGGTCAGCAGCGCCCCGCCGATCTCCCCATAGAACCCAGAGAACGCCGCCCCCGTCATGGCGGCGCCCGCCGTATCCCCCTGCCATGCACCCGTGAGTACAAGAACCAGTCCGGTCATGGAGCATATGATGATGGTGTCAATAAACGTGCCGGTCATGGAGACGAGCCCCTGCTCGGCGGGTTCTTCGGTCCTGGCCGCGGCCGCTGCGATCGGCGCGGAGCCGAGACCCGACTCGTTCGAGAAGACGCCGCGCGCAATGCCGTTCTGCATTGCCATCATGACGGTGGCGCCTGCAAAGCCGCCCGTGGCCGCCATCCCTGTGAATGCGCTGTCAATGATGAGCGCGACCGCCGCCGGGATCTCACCGAGATGGCCAAAAATAACGACCGCGCAGATCACGATGTAGAGCGCCGCCATAAACGGAATGACGCGCGCCGCCACCGCCGCGATGCTCTTGAGTCCGCCGATCGTGATGGCCGCGATGAGCAGCGTCAGCGCGATATCCGTATAGAGCCGCGGCACGCCGAAGGACAGCTCTACCGCGTCCACAATCGCGTTCACCTGCGGGAAGGTCCCGATGCCGAAGAATGCGACGAGCACCGTCGCCACCGCAAAGAACCCCGCGAGCGGCCGGTATTTTTCGCCCATCCCCCGTCGGATATAGTACATGGGACCGCCCGCGATCTCGCCGCGCGCGTCCGTCGTGCGGTATTTGACGGCGAGCAGGCCCTCGGCGTATTTCGTCGCCATGCCGAAGAACGCCGCCATCCACATCCAAAAAATCGCGCCGGGGCCGCCGACCTTGACCGCCGTCGCAACGCCGACGATGTTGCCCGTGCCGATCGTCGCGGCGAGCGCCACGCAGAGCGCCTTAAAACTCGAGACGTCGCCGAGCCCCCGGCTCTTCGCGCGCAGGAGGAGACTGAGCGCGCGCGGCAGACGCGTGACTTGGATCAGCGAGAGCCGCAGCGTCAGCAGAATGCCCGTGCCGACGAGCAGCGTGATGAGCGGCACACCCCAGAGAAAGGAGTCAACGGCGCTGAGTACGGGAAGGAAGGATTCCATGGCGCATACCTCCGTCAAAAATATGAAAATACGCGCGTATCATACCAAAAATATGGGCAAATGTCCATGTATACATCACGCGGCAGAGATCAGCCTCCATCCGGCGTGATGCGGCGACAGCAGCCGTCCCCATCACAAAACCGCTCCTGTACCCTTTGCAGACCCGACTGACAGTCATTCCACGCGTGGATGAATCGGTCATCGCCGCGCGCCTTGTCGACGCCTGCAAAAAAATCCATCGCGCCGTAGAGGAGTGTCGTCATCAGTTCTTTTTCGGGCAGCCAGTATCTCTTTTCCTGCCAGCTCATCCGCATTTCGACGAAGCTGTGCGGCTGTTCCTTGAAATATATTTCTGCCGGACAGTCCGTCTGATAGACGGTGGCCGCGCCCGTCTCCAGGACACGCGCCGGCACCGTGATGAGCTGTTGCCAAATATCCGCAATGGAGTAGTCCCAATCTGCATGCGTCCATATCTCCTCGTCATAATAGCTGAGCAGAATCGCCCCCGCAAACTCGTCACGGCGCAGGTCGCAGGCGGCATTGCGCATCCTTTCGGCATCCGCCGCGTCAACATGCCCCAACCTCGTATACAAAACCGTCCGGCATGTAAACATATCTCACCTCTCATTCCGTCTTTTTCCCATCCATTCTACCGCAGACCGGCACCCGCCCACAATCCCCGGCGCGCAATATCGCGGCATGGGCAGGGCTTTTGCGTCCCGCAGCGAATAAATTATGAAGGAGTGCACAGTGCCGAGAGGAGGATTCCCATGCCCATCATTGCCGCCTATGCCCTGCCCCATCCGCCGTCTATCCTGCCCGCGGTCGGCCGGGGTGCGGAGGAGCAGCTGCGCCTCACTGCGAATGCCTATGAACGCGCGATGACGGAGGCCGCCGCCGCACAGCCCGATACCGTTATCGTCGCGAGCCCGCACACGGTATCGTACGCGGACTACTTCCACATCGCGCCCGGTGATACGGCCATGGGCGACTTCGCCGCCTTTGGCGCGCCCGATCTGCGGGTCGCGGCAGTGTACGACGCGCCGTTCACGAAAGCGCTCGAAAAGGCGGCGCACGCTGCGGGCCTCGATGCGGGACCCGTCGGCGGCCGCAATGCCGCGCTCGACCACGGCGTCATGGTGCCGCTGCACTTTTTGCAGGCGCACGGAGCGGACGTTCGCCTCGTGCGCGTCGGGCTCTCGGACCTCTCGCCGCTCGATCACTACCGATTCGGCATGTGTATCGCCGCGGCGGCGGAGACGCTCGGGCGCAAAGCGATCTTCATCGCGAGCGTGAGCCTCTCGCACAGGCTCACGCCCGACATGCCGCGCGGCTTTGCGCCCGAGGGGGCGCGCTTTGACAAGGCGTGCATGAAATATCTCGAGGAAGGGGATTTTCTAAAGCTCCTGCGCATCGATCCCGCCCTCGCGCGTGCCGCGGGCGAATGCGGGCTGCGCGCGCTGTGGATCATGGCGGGCGCACTCGACGCCCGCGCGCTGAAGATCAAGAAGCTCTCCTATCAGGGCACGACCGGCATCGGGTACGGCGTCGTCTCGCTGCGTGTGACGCGCGAGGATCCGCGCCGCGCGTTCGCCGAACGCTACGAGGTCATAGAACGGCGCGCCCTCGCCGAGCGCAGAGCCGCCGAGGACGAAGCGGTACGGCTCGCGCGCAGCACGGTCGAGCAGGTCGTCACGGAGGGAACGCCCCCGCCGCTCCCGCATGACCTGCCGCCGGACCTATCGGCGCGCGCGGGCGTCTTCGTCACGATCGAAACGGCCGGCGCGCTGCGCGGCTGCGCGGGGACATTCGCGCCGACAGAGCAGACGATCGCCGCCGAGATCGTTCAAAGCGCCGCGGACGCAGCGCTCCGCGATCCGAACTTCCCGCCCGTACGCGCCGACGAGCTGCCCGCCCTCGTCTATACAGTCGACGTCCTCGCAGAACCCGAGCTCACGGGGAGCGAAAGCGACCTCGACGTGAAGACCTACGGCATCATCGTCGAGTACCGCGCCCGTCGGGGGCTCGTCCTGCCCGACCAACCGGACATCACGACCGTCGAGGATCAAGTGAAGACCGCGCGCCGCCGCGCCGGCATCCCCGCGGACGCACCCGTACGCATCTGGCGCTTTACCACCGAGCGGCATCGCTGAATCCAATCTACCCACAGGTAATGTTCTCATGAAGAGACAACTTCCATTTGACCCATCGCCTCCCATACGTCCCCGCGCACGAGACGAGATGTCCGCCGCTGAGTTCGACAACTTGATAGAGACGGGACTAACACAGGCAAAGGCAGGGCAATCCCGTCCGATGGCCGCGTGCATGAGCGATCTAAAAACGAGATTAGCATGTGACGCGCCTTCGTAATATCGTGACGTCTGGTTGCAGTCGCGCGATCTCTGTTTCTAAAGCAGCAAAAAGACCTCTCTTCCGGTCGTGGAATGAGAGGTCTTTTGTGCCGTTACACCGCCCTATTGAGCAGTGCGGCCACGGCGCCCGCGCCCTGTGCGGCGCGCGAGGCGAGCAGCGGGGCGCGCCCGAGGGAGGTATCCGGGCGCGGGGGGCTCGCGATGCTGCGCATGAGCCGAGTCTCCGCCGCGGCGTTCGCGCCGCGCATGTGAGTCTCTGAGATGAGCTGGCTGCCGCGGTAAACCTGCACGAGGACGGAGCCGTCCGCGAGGAGACGCGTGAAGACGGCGTCCCCCTCCGCGGCCGGCTCTTCACGATCGTCGGCGGTCTCTTTGCGCAGGTCCTCCAAGATGTCCTCGAACGCGTCGGAGGCCTCCTTCTGCGCCGCGCGTTGGACCGGTCTCACTGCCGTCACGGCACGGCCGGCATCAATTTTCTCAACTGCCGTCATGGTCTCCTCCTTTCGCGGATGCAGTAAAGCCTGTACTCCTTGTAAATAGTATCGCGGGTAAATGTTAAGGCTTACTTGGAGTTAAATTATTATACTATTTATAATTTAACTGCCATGCGGGCATGATAAAGGGGGCCGACACACGAAGATGTGCATCGGCCCCCATGTTGATGAGGAATCCTTTGGCATGCCGCCCGGGCATGAAAAATCTACAGCATCGTACTCATCATGGCCGCTGCCGCCGCACCGGCCGCCCCCTGCGCTGCATGCGATGCGAGCAGAGGATTCTGCGCGGGATCGTCCGCCTTTTGCGCGAGCTTTTCGACCTGCGTGCTCATGATCTCCTTGCCGGCCTCGGGATCCGAGCCACGCGTCATATTCTCCGAGATGAGCTTACCGTCGCGGAAGATCTGCACGACGACCGATCCGTCGGCAAGCACGCGCGTGACGACGGTGTCGCCCTCCGTATCCTCTTTGCTCCTGCTGTTCGCGGGCTTCGCTGCGCGCAGATTTTGCAGGATCCGCGCGAACGTATCGGAGGTGTCCTCGCCATGCGATACGCGGCGCGCGGGCGCCTGCGCCGTCACCGCTACCGCCGCAGACACGCCGCGTCCGGGGTAAAGCTTTTCAAATTCCATCTGATTCCCTCCCTTCGTGCTTCCTGCCAAGTATCGCTGTCCTTATCAATAGTATCGATCGTTTCGCGCAGGATTTAAGCGACACGCGCAACGTTGTGTTTTCGACCGCGCCCCCGTATAATGGGCGAAAGAAACGGAGTGATGATGATGGATAAACGTGTGGGCTTCACGTCGGACTACATGGAGGGCGCGCATCCCGCGATACTCCGGCGCCTCGCAGAGACGAACATGGTACAGGCGGCGGGCTACGGGCTGGATGCGTTCTCAGAGAGCGCACGCGCAAAGATCCGCGCGGCGTGCGGGGCGCCCGATGCCGAGATTCACTTCCTCACGGGCGGGACGCAGACGAATATGACGGTCATCTCCGCGATGCTGCGCCCCTATCAAGGGGTCGTCGCGGCGACGACCGGGCATATCGCGCTGCACGAGGCGGGCGCGATCGAGCGCGGCGGGCACAAGGTGCTCGCGCTGCCCGCCGCGGACGGCAAACTGACGGCGGAGGCGGCCGCCGCATGTCTTGATGCCTACGCGGACGACGAGAACCGCGACCACATGGTCATGCCGGGCATGGTCTACGTCACGCATCCGACGGAATGCGGCACGCTCTACACACGGGGGGAGCTGACCGCCATCAGTGAGGTCTGCCGCTCGCATCGCGTGCCGCTCTTCCTCGACGGGGCGCGCCTTGCCTACGCGCTCGGCTGCCCGGCGAATGATGTGACGCTCCCTGATATCGCGCGGCTGACGGATGTCTTTTACATCGGCGGGACGAAGTGCGGCGCGCTCCTCGGGGAGGCGGTCGTCTTCCCAGAGCCCTGCACCGTGCCGCATTTCTTCTCCATCATCAAGCAAAACGGGGCGCTGCTGGCGAAGGGGCGCCTGCTCGGCATCCAGTTCGACACGCTCTTTACGGACGGCCTCTACGAGCGCTGCGGCGCGCACGCCATCCACGCCGCCGACCGCATCCGCGCGGCGCTCCGGGCGCGCGGCTATCGCTACGCATGGGAGACGCCGACGAATCAGATATTCCTCGCGCTGACCGCCGCAGAGCGCAGCCGGCTCGAGCAATATGTGCGGATTGATTTCTGGGAGAAAATCTCGGATGAGACGACCGTCATGCGCATCGCCACGAGCTGGGCGACGCGCGCCGAGGATGTCGACCGGCTGATTGCGGTGCTGTAATCGAAGATATACACAACCGTAAATGGATATACTCGTCTATTTTTTATAATGTTCTTTGTCTTTTACTAATTTAAATTTATAGCTATTGACAAGGATACTATGGTCATTGTAATATGAACTCGATTCATTTTTCTTTATGATACAAAAAAAACGATTATTTAGATTTATCTATAAGGAGGAATTCCTGCAATGACCAGAGAAAAACAGATACGGTACATGATGGTATGTTTGGCCGCGATGGGCATGGTCAGCGGTACCATCCCCCTTTCTTTCTGTCATGCGGAAAGCAGTCCAAAAGAGCACCATCTTGATAATTATGATTTAGATGAAGTCATTGTAGAGGGCAAAACTGCTGCGCTGCCCGGCGGCTTTGCCGCCAAACGCAGCAGTCTCGGCATACTTGGCGACAAGAACATTATGGAGACGCCTGTCACACAGTATAGGTTTACAGAAAAGGCGCTCGCATCCTTTGGCAATCCTTTGACATCAGCAACGAGCGTGCTGCTCAACGCCCCTTCTGTAAAAGAAGGTTCGACTATTACACAGAATGACTTCTCGATTCGCGGCCATTACTTACAAGGCGCATCGTTCTATTTGAATGGTATCCCAGGCATGTATTCGCAGATGGCAGCACCGACTCATATGATTTCATCTGTTGAGCTAATCAGCGGGCCAAACATGCTGAACGGGACACTCATGGAGAAAAATGCGATTGCCGGAACAGTCAATTTCATCTCCAAAAAGGCGACAGAAATACCTGTCACACGCTATACACAAGTATTCAGCGGGCGCGGAAATAATGCCGCCTATATTGATATTGGTAGGCGATTTGGCAAAAACGATACATGGGGTGTACGCATTAACGGGGAGCTGCAGAACGGCGAATCCAGCATTAAGAATGCGAATATCAAGAATAAAAGCCTATTTATAAATATCGACCATACAGACCGGAACAGCAACAGTAATTTGCTCGTTGGATTTCGGCGGCACAAGGTGCCGCGCGGCCTGCGATGGTTTAAGGTGAAAGATGGTGTTAGACATCTCCCATCTGTTCCAAATATCGCAAATAATGTGAGTTTTGACCAGGCGCTGCTCGAAGAGAATAACGACCTGCTGACCTTAAATCACACGCAGCACCTGAGCCAGCATATCGACTGGTTTACGAATATTGGTATGCTCAACAGCGACCTCCTGCATATCGTCCACCAGCGTGCCAATGTGTATCATCTCCTTGATACAGCGGGAAACTACGAGTTTACAATCGATAACGGCAGAGGGCCTAACAGTTATCGCTACTACGAAACAGGATTGAAACTAAACTTCTCCGCCGGAGAAACAAAACATGATTTGGTGATGTCTATTGATAAAATTCACCAAAAGGTCTATGGGAATTCCAGGGTTCCACGCTTTGGAACGCAAAAGTTCAGGGGCAATATCTATACGGGAACGCATATCCCACGACAGAACCTTCCTACACTGGATAAAATTCTAAGCGCCGATACGAATATCTGGGGATTATCTCTGCTGGATTATGTCTCCTATGAGAAATGGCGCTTCCTCATTGGCGGACATAAGCATACGGCAACTGTACGGAACTACAATATCGCAGGCAAACAGACAAAGCGCGTGGATTCGGATGCATTCTGCCCCGTATATGGATTCGTCTATATGCCAAATGAAAAGCTTTCACTCTATGCCGACCATTCGGAGAGCTTTTCCAAGGGAGAAATTGTCGACAATAAGTATGCGAATCGAGGCGAGGTCATTGCACCCTCTAAGTCCAAGCAGAATGAAATCGGCGTCAAGTGGCTGCATCATGGCCTTTTGACAACCATCTGCTATTTCGACCATAAAGAAGCGAAAACGATTGAGGTTGAGAAAAACAGCAGACTGTATCGCGTAAATGACGGTGAACATGAATTCAAGGGAGTCGAGGCCTCCATCAATGGACGAGTTGCGCCAAAGTGGAACGTAACAGGCGGATTCATGTACGTCAACGCCGTCAAGAATAAGACAGATAAGGGAACCTTCGACGGATATGCCGTCGAAGGCTCATCGAAATGGAACGCCGTATTAGGCCTTGAATATACTCCGACATCACACACCTCCATATTTGGCCGCATGCTCTATAATGGCCCGGCACTCGTCAACAATGAAAAACTGACGGTTCCCGGTCATACCATCTTCGACCTAGGCGTTCATCACACATGTAGCATTGATAAGGTGCCGGTGACGTTCACGGCATCCTGCTATAATGTGTTCGGTAAAAATTATTGGATGACGCGTTCAGGTGGCGGCGAGGTTCTCCTTGGACTGCCGCGTACATGGATGCTGTCAATGCAGCTCGACCTCTAAGAACGAGGACATGAAGACTGTACGGGGATACCTGATACGGTCTTTTTGTGTATGGAAATTTAGGCAGGATAAACGGACAGCATCATGAAAAAGGTGGTATTTTTTCTTCTCGTAACGGCCGTTGCTGGCTTTTTGATGCGGATGGGAGAGCAGAGTTTAGCCAGGCAGCATGTGCAAGAGCAAACCATCACATTGACGGATTCTTTGGGGCGGCGTGTTGTCCTGCCATATCCACTGACACGCGTCGCTGTCGTCAATCCGTATAATGCAGAGCTGATTGCAGCTGTCGGCGCCGAAAACACAATCTGCGGCATCGACAAGGATATTTATGAGAATCGGGCGGCGCTTCATGTGCCGCTCACAAAAGATATGATTGTTTCTCCACATGGGGAAACAAACCTGAACCTAGAGCAGGTTATTCGGCTAAAGCCGCAGGTTCTCATTTTAGATGCGGGTTTTCATTATGAGCGGGATGAGCGTGTGCTGGGGCTGTTCGGTATCAAAGTGTTCGTTCTGCGCGCCGACTCAGCTGAACATTTTCCTGAGAACTGCCGTCTGATGGGACAAATGTTTGGGAGAGAAAAAGAAGCCGCCGCACTCTGCGACTATTTCGAAGCTCAAAAAGCATATATTGACCAGCAGCTGCGTAATGTTCCACGTAAAAAAGTCTACTATGAGTGCCGGCGCTCCTGTCGTTCTGTAATTCCGGGCGAGGCCTTTAACGAAATGCTGGATGTCGCACATGCAGACAATATCTTTGCTGATGCAAACAGCATTTTCATCAGTAATGATATTCTGATTCTGCGGAATCCGTCGTATATCATTCGGCTCTCAGATGTGAGCGAGCCGTACTCATACCATCCTCCGTCAGAGGAGTTCTTTCGGAGAATCAAGCAAAACATTAGGGGCAGAGCCTGTTGGGACTATATCGATGCAGTCAAGGAGGATAATATCCTACTGTATTCATATTATGCACATGGCGGCGCAGCCAAATATGTGGGCGCTATGTACCTGGCAAAATATCTGTATCCGGAACAGCTGCCTGAACTAGACCCGGAGGAGGTTTTTCGTGTATGGTTAACGCGTTTTCAGCGACTGGATTACATGCCGGGACATACATATCCATCGTTTGCAGAGTGATGAGGGCGATATGATAGAATCATTGGAACGGGAATACACTGCTGTTATACGCCGGAAAAAAGGATATATCGGCTTTCTGCTGGCACTTATTGTTATCAGTGCCATCGGCTTTGCTGCCGCACGCATGGATGTCCCCTTTTGGCAGCCAATCAAGAGCATCTATCAATATGCGATGGGGACTTTACCGCAGGCAGCCGACAG
This sequence comes from uncultured Selenomonas sp., assembly GCA_963515775.1. Taxonomy (GTDB): domain Bacteria; phylum Bacillota; class Negativicutes; order Selenomonadales; family Selenomonadaceae; genus Centipeda. Next base: position 16,430 of record CAUQAR010000002.1, read on the forward strand.
AGACAGCAGCGCCATTATCTTGATGCTGAGACTTCCACGCGTACTGCTGGCGATACTCAGCGGCTTTGCCCTGGCAATCGCCGGAACGGTCATGCAGTCCATCACACGGAACTATCTCGTCAGTCCGTTCACTGTCGGCATCGCAGCTGCAGCAGCATTCGGTGCATCTTTTTGTATCATCCTCGGCATCGGTGATATCTCATATGTCATTGCAGCCGCATTTTTGACCGCTGTACTTTCCCTGGTGCTCCTTTATGGTATTGCAAATCGCGTCGGTATATCCCCTGGGAGTATAATTTTGGTGGGGATTGCACTCAACTACCTGTTTTCTGCACTGAGTGAAACGGTTCGTTTTTTTGCTAAAAGTTATCAGCTGGAGCAGATTGTACAGTGGTCATTCGGTACATTAAGCCGCGCCGACTGGGAGGCCGTTATCATCCTATGGTTCGTTGTGATGATAGGCGCTTTTTTGATTTCTGCTTTTTCCAGAGAGCTGGATATCCTCGCGCACAACAGTGATGACGTCACCCGGTCACTGGGGGTCAACTGCCGCTATGTGAGACTGTGTACAGGTGTGATTGCGGTACTGATGACCGCAACGGTCATCTGCTTTACGGGCGTCATTGGATTCATTGGCTTGATTGCACCACATATCGCACGTATGATTGTGGGGGGAGAGCATGCGTTTTCCCTCTGGTTTTCCGGGGCACTCGGTGCACTCTTGATGTTGGTTGCTGACGGGATTGGACATTATCTGCTCCCTCCAAACGATATCCCTGTCGCCATCATCCTCTCTTTTGTCGGCGTACCGCTCTTTATCCATCTCATCTTGAAAATGAGGCGTATCGAATGATGCTGCAAATTACAGACGGAGCTTTTGGCTACCGAAATGAAGATATTTTTTCCCATCTGGATTTTCATATCCGGGCAGGAGAGATTGTCAGTATCCTGGGGCCAAACGGCATAGGGAAAACGACATTGCTCAAATGCCTCATAGGGCTCCTCCCGCTCCGATGCGGCACAATAACAATTGCCGGACGAGCACTCTCAGACTACACGCAAAAGGATTTAGCGCGTCATATCGCATATGTACCACAGTATTTTACCGGAGGAGGGCTATCCTCTATCAGCGTACTGAGTGCTGTTCAGATGGGTAGAATGCCCCATATATCAAGGGGATATAATACAGCAGACCGCCAAAAAGCATATGCCGTTCTCCAGGACATGGGGCTTGCGCATCATGCGTTGCGGAATATTGATGAACTGAGCGGCGGTGAACGCCAACTCGTATTTATTGCACGTGCCATTGTACAGGAAGCAAAGCTCATCCTTTTTGATGAACCCACCAGCAATCTTGACCTGCAGAAGCAACTGTCTGTACTAAAGCAGATTGAACAGCTGGCGCATCAAAATAATATCGCCGCACTCATGACAATGCACGATATCAACCTCGCATCAATGTTTTCTGATAAAATACTAATGCTGCAAAAAGGCCAAATCTTTGGATGCGGCAGTCCAGCAGAAATGATTTGTGAAGATAATATCCGGCATGTATACGGTGTAGATACACAGATTATCCAATCAGAGGGACATAACCATGTCATTTTGCTCAAAAGTTAGCTTCAAAACTCATAGTTCCTCCCGAAAGGTGTATGCCAACAAATACTTAAAAATGCATGATGGAATGCATCTACTCTATACTGCTCACCACTACATAGGGCAGCACATCATGACGCGCTGGGCGACGCGCGCCGAGGACGTCGACCGGCTGGCGCACTGGGACAGTTACTGCAGGGCACGCCTGAGCGAGGGGGCGCCGGCTGTACTGGACTTCTTTGCCTTTTATGCGGAGGAGTATCCCGGATACTTCGCTGCGGACGATATTGAACGTCTGTCGCTCGCAGAAAAAGTCGGTATGCTGCGTCTCCAAACGATTGCCGTACATGACAGCGGCGATGCGCAGACCTTTGCCATAGACTTTACTTTTGACGGTGAGGAAGTGCTGTGCGTATTGTTCGATGCAGATTTTGCATTCGACCGCATCGTATGGGAGAGCTGACAGCGCGGGCAGTCATTGTATAGATACGGAGGGAAACATGGCACGTGCGATTCCACCCACCGCACCGTTCATTGCGGCGTTCGAGGCATATCTGCCGCCGTGGGATACGCTTCTCCAAGCGGGCATCATCGCGGCATTCGAGGAAGGCAAGACGGCGTATGCGGCGCACGGTGCGGCTGGGCGCATCTATCTCCATTTTGAATACGACTACGATAGTCTGTCCCTATACGCGTGGCTGATGCAGGCGGACGGCACGCCGCTTTCGGACTACATGCGGCTCCTTGATGCCAACGCGCGCGGCGACGCGTTCTGCCCTGCGTCCTTCCTCGACGACTTCTGTGCGCTAGAGGATGAGACAGGCAACGAGGACGCGTTTTTGGGCGCCTGTCACGAACTCTACGGCAAGGCGCACGCCGCATTCGAGCAGTGGTTCATCCGAAACTACCGTGCGGCAGCAGCACGTTATCCGGCTCCGTTCCCCGCAGACTTCTCCATCCACGACACGAACTACACGACGGATCTCGCCACAGGCGAAACCGTCACCTACGATAATTTTACCGCGCGTTTATAGAGCGCCGCCTACGCGGTTTTCCCACACAACAAAAAAGACCGGCACACGACCTGTGATGCCCGGTCTTTTCATGTTGCAATTATGCGTGCGGCTCCTCCGCAATCTTTTGGATCTCCGCCTCCGGGAGATCCACGATTGCAGCGATTTCCGCAAGGGGCATGCCGTTTTGTATCAGATTGTGGATGATGCGCTCTTTCTCCTTGCGCATGCCCGCTGTCATTCCCTCAGCGCGCCCCTCAGCGCGCCCCTCTGCGCGGCCCTCTGCAAGCCCCTCGGCACGGCCTTCTTCAACCGCGTATCGCCGTTCATGGTTGTAGTCACGGATCGCCTTTTCCCGCTGCCAATATGCGTAAAAATTTGCATCGTCGAGCATAAACTCATCGACGGCATCCATGGCCGCACGAATTGCCGGATCTGTCATCGCTAACGCCTCCATTTCTTCGTCCGTTCGCTTATCGTTAAAAAATGTCATCCAGTTGTCGAGCCTTCGCATCTGCCGCAGGTCTTGCCGCGTGATCTTCGGCAGCTCCAAAAAGTGTATCTCGATATGATCGGTCAGCCGATGACCCGTCCGCAGGTCATACAGCCCATACATGCTGTGAAACGTCGGTGCCGGGAGCATCTGATAGGCCAGCAGGTTGATGTTCACGGTGCGGCAGAGTTTCGTATAGTCTTGACTCTTCCTAAGACTGCGCTGGTACAACTTGGCCCAGTAAAAGAGCGTGCGTTCCGCCATATCATGCTGATTCTGCACCTGTACCTCGATGTTGAACTGCGTACCGTCGTTGGCAATACAAAGAACGTCGAGCAGCGCTGTCTTATCATCCGACTGCTCCGAATCGAGCGCGCGATCGACAAACTGCAAATCAACGAGGGCATCTTCCCCCTCGCGGTCGAGCACCGCATTGATAAAAGAAAGCGTAATCTCCTTGTGCTCCTCACGCCCAAAGACGAACTTAAACAGCCGATCATTGAGTGCGTTAAACGCCACTGTTCGCATCGCGCACCTCCTCTTATTTCAATTATAAATGCCAACCGCCCATCCGTCAAATCCCCCGCACGACGACGGCGCGCCATCATCGCGATGAGAACAAGGGCGGCGCGTATCTTCTTTGCGTTCATGCGGCGCATGCGGCCGATACGTTGAACCGCGCTTCACGATTGACAGTGCGGTGCGCGCGCCGTAGAATGGATGCAGAAGTTTTTGCGCCGATCCCGAAAGGAGCGTGTACGATGAAGAAAATCCTCTTTTTCTGCCTGCTGACATTCCTCCTGAGCGCCGTCGGCTGCGGCGCCGCACAGCAGTCCGCCGCGCCGGCGCAGCAAGCGTCAAATACGCAGACGGCGCCCCCCGCGCTCAAGACGAAGGTGCTCTTCGTCAACACGAGCCGCGATCCGAACGACAACACGCACAAGATGGGCGAGGCCTTCCTCGCGGGCGTCCCGCACGACACGCTCTTTCTGAACGACTACAAAATCTACCAGCTCGGACAGCACTATGACGACGACCAGCTCGCCGCCGTCCTCGCCGCGATGAAGCAGGCGGACACCATCGTCATCGGCACGCCCGTCTACTGGCACACGATGAGCGGCGCGCTCAAGACCTTCATCGACCGCCTCTACGAACTGGATAAACCCGTGCAGGCGCTCGCGGGGAAAAAGCTCTATTTCCTCATGCAGGGGGCGGCGCCCTCCGCAGAGACGAAGGAGCAGCTGCCGTTCATCATGTCGCGCGTCGCATCGCAGTATGGCATGGACTACATGGGCGCGGCGACCGACCCCGACGATCTGACCGAACTTCAAAATGTGCTGCACAGTAATCTATGATTTGACCGGATGCGCACGACGCGCGGCAATCACCGCGCGTATACATAAAGCCACAAAAAGGAAGGGATCTACATGATGACAAAGGGAACCGCGATGAAAAAAATCTGCGCCGCACTGCTCGCCGCCGCATGGATCGGAGCACTGCCGCTTGCCGCCGACGCGGCGCGCACGAATCCGTACACGAATGTCAAGACGCTGACCGTCTCCGGTCAGGAGGAAGCCGCGTATATCGACAAGAAGATGACGGAGTTCTTCCGACCTGTAACGTCTGTCGGCGTTGGATTCGGCGTCTACGAGGCGCCCGATTCTTGGCAGGAGCAGGAACTCGTCTTTGATTCCGTCCCCGTCCTCAAATACACGAATCCGAAGGGGAGGAGCGACCGCACCGTCCTCTTCCTCCACGGCGGCGGCTATATCGGTGGGCTGCATTATCTTTACCGCGACTGGGGGCTGCATCAAGGCGATCTCGCACGGGCGGGCACGCTCTTTGCCGTGGATTACCGCCTCGCGCCCGAACACACCTACCCCGCGGCGCTCGAGGACGCCGTCACCGCCTATCGCGCGATTCTAAAAGAAGGAACCGATCCGCAGCAGATCGTACTCGTCGGGGATTCTGCCGGCGGGAACCTCGCCGCCGCCCTGCTCCTCTCTCTGCGCGACAATCATGTGCCGCTGCCAAAGGCGGTTATTCTCATATCGCCGTGGACTTACCTGGGCAGCGACCTGCCGTCGCACGTGAACAACATCCCGAAGGATCAGGTGCTCGGCGAAAAGAACGTCCGCCTCGGCGGCGAAGTCGCGCATCCCTCCTATCGAAAGGACGCGCCCGTCACCGACCCGTACATCTCCCCCGTCTACGCCGACCTCACGGGACTGCCGCCCATGCTGATCACCGCGGGCGGCGACGAGCTCTTCCTCGACGATGCGGCGCTCCTCGCGGCGCATGCGACGGCCGCGGGCGTCCCCACACAGTTCACCATCTACCCGTATATGTCGCACGACTGGACCATCCTCCTGCCCGAGCTGCCCGAATCTGCCGCGATGGATAAAGAGATTCGGCAGTTTGTGGATGCGCAGTTGGCGCGGTAATACATGGAAACAGACCGTGTATATCGTAAATAATATTGCCTACGCGGGAGAGCAGGCGCCTGCGCTGCGGGTCAGCGGCGTGCGCCCGCTCGACGACTTCCGCCTGTGGGTGCGGTTCAGTACCGGCGAAGCGAAGATTTTTGACTGCAAGCCGCTGTTTGATCTGCCGATCTTCGCCCCGCTGAAGACGCCGGAGACGTTTCGCTCCGTCTATATTGACTATGGTGTCGTAACGTGGAACGACGGCACGATCGACATCGCCCCCGAAACGCTGTACGACGAGGGTGAACCGGTGCAGGATACGATGCCGGCATAATCATCTCTAGCACGCGAATTGATTGCATAAGAAAATCCCCTAGGAGTGCCCCAACACTCTCTAGGGGATTCGTCGTTTGGTGACAACTTGCCAACCGTATCTTTCTGTCATCATTATAGCATTTCCGAGACGAAAGTCAAGTCCGTCCCCACTCATGGGGTGAATGACACAGCTACGCGCCAAAATCCCGCCTCACACCGCAACCTAAGTGACGCGGAGACTCAATGCAGAGCTAGGAATTGAGGCGAACGCGAGGAAGGCGTAGCCAAAACCTACGTCGACGAAGCGTTCGCCAAAAATAACGACGCTATGCGCCAAAATCTCGTTTCATAGAACCGCAAACTGAGTGAAGGGCAAGCTTGGATGGATCGCAAGGAATGAGAAAAACACGAGCGCCGGCGTAGTTAAAAGCTACGTCAAGTGAAGTATTTTTCGACATGACACAGCGAGACGCCAAGATCGCCCTTCACGCCCGTCGCTCTTTCTCGAGATAGACCAGCAGTACCGCGATATCCGCCGGCGAGACACCGCTGATGCGCGACGCCTGTCCGATGGAGTGCGGGTGGACGGCGGCAAGTTTTTCCTGCGCCTCGAGACGCAGGCTCGTGACGGCGGCATAGTCAAATCCCGCGGGGATGCGGCGCCGCTCGAGCCGCTCCATGCGCGCGATCTGCTCTTTCTGTTTGCGGATGTAACCGTCGTAGCGCACGGTGATCTCGACCTCTTCCTTCACATCGTCCGCAAGATGCGGCAGGTCAAAGAGCGCCGCGAGCACGTCGTAGCTGCCCTCGCGGCGCAGGAGTGCGGCGAGATTCATCGGCGTGCGCAGGGGGAGCAACCCCGCATCCGCGAGCCGCGCTTCCGTCGCCGCATCGGGTGTGAGCTTCGCCCTCTCAAGAAGGTGCAGCGCCCCCGCGATGGCATCGCGTTTAGCTGTAAACTTCGCCCAGCGCGTATCATTCACGAGTCCGATCTCGCGTCCGATGGGCGTTAAGCGCAGATCTGCGTTGTCCTGCCGCAGGATGAGCCGGTACTCCGCGCGGCTCGTCATCATGCGGTAGGGCTCCTCCGTCCCCTTCGTCACGAGGTCATCGATGAGGACGCCGATGTAGCCGTCGCTGCGCCCGAGGATGAGCGGCTCCTCCCCCGCAATCTCCCGCGCAGCGTTCACGCCCGCAACGAGGCCCTGCGCCGCCGCCTCCTCGTAGCCGCTCGTGCCGTTCGCCTGCCCGCAGCTGTAGAGCCCCGCGATGCCCCTCACGGCGAGCGCGGGGGTCAGGCCGCGCGGGTCGAGACAGTCGTACTCGATGGCGTAGCCCGGCCGCATGATGCGCGCGTGCTCCAGCCCCGCGATGGTCGTGAGGAACGCCTCCTGCACGTCGGTCGGCAGGCTCGTCGACATGCCCTGCACATAGACTTCGTTCGTGTGCAGCCCCTCGGGTTCGAGGAAGAGCTGATGCCGCTCCTTCTCGGGGAACCGCGCGATCTTCGTCTCAACGGACGGGCAGTAGCGCGGCCCGATCCCCTCGATGACACCGTTTGCCATCGGCGCGCGGTGGAGATTCGCGCGGATGACTTCGTGCGTCGCGGTATTGGTATAGGTGAGGTAGCAGCGCACCTGCTCATTTGGCATTGCCTCAGTCATAAAGGAAAAGGGCGGCGCGCTCTCCTCGCCCTCCTGCACCTGCGTGCGCGAAAAGTCGACCGTGCGCGCATCGACGCGCGCGGGCGTGCCGGTCTTGAACCGCATAAGTCTCAGCCCGAGCTCTCGCAGGGAATCCGAGAGCCGCATCGCGGGGCGCTGCCCGTTCGGGCCGCCGTCGTAGATCGTCTCGCCGAGGATGATGCGCGCGCGCAGATACGTCCCCGTCGCGAGCACGACGGCGCGCGCGGTAAGGCGCTCCCCCGTCTCGCAGCGGATGCCCGTGACGCGCCTGCCGCCCGGGGTTTCCTCTGAGAGGAGCGCCGTCACGAGGAGCTGGCGCACATCGAGGTTGGGCGTATTTTCGAGCGTTTCTTTCATGATGCGCTGATAGAGGAATTTATCCGCCTGCATGCGCAGCGCGTGAACGGCGGGGCCTTTGCCCGTGTTGAGCAGGCGCCGCTGGATGGACGCCCGGTCGGCCGCGATGCCCATCTCGCCGCCGAGCGCGTCGATCTCGCGCACGAGATGGCTCTTGCCGGGGCCGCCGACGGACGGATTGCACGGCATCATCGCGATGTTGTCGAGCGAGAGCGTCACGCAGAGCGTCTTCCGCCCGAGCCGCGCCGCCGCAAGCGCCGCCTCGACGCCCGCATGTCCCGCGCCGACGACGATCATATCATAGTCAGTCGTACTCATAATTCCTTCCAAAACTTTCCATTTGATTCAGACAAGAAAAAATCCGTCCCATCGGACGGCTGCAAGTATGATAAAACATAAACTTGCACACTATGTTTCATTCTGCTATACTACGAACAAGCGTTGCCATCACAGGTAGGCGGTCAATTCTCGCCCCCGAAAGGGGGTATATATATGCGTATATATGAATTCTACACGTTCATCGTGTTGCTCATTATACTGATCCTTACGGTCAAACAATAAATGAGAAAGCCCCGCCTTAAAGCTACCAAACTGCAGGCGGGGATACTCGACTTTCAGTAAATAGGGGCTACCGTTTATCGGCAACGCCCTTTTTGTACGTCTATTTTAGCATTTGCCGCGCTCTTCGTCAAGCCCGCGCTAAAACCTTGGTCCGATCGATTTTGCGCGCGATTTATGTTAAAATGACAGAGGAAGAGAGAAAGAAATGCGTCTCGTTTAGTAAGGAGCGAATGCACGCATGACCAAAAACAAGAAATTCATCGCAATCTGCGCCGTCATTGTCCTGCTCCTCGGCGGCTGGACGATCTACGACAAGCACCGGAAGAGCACGCCGGCGTACAGCCTGTCGCTCATCCGGACGGCGGTGGACCTACACGACTGGGACCTCTTCCGCACGCATGTGGATACGGAGCTGATCGTTTCGACGACATCCAACACGCTGCGCCAGCTCCTCGAAGAAGAGAAGATCCCCTACTACCGATCCGACCTCGCGAACGTCAGCCAAAAGAGCATCGACAAGGAGCTGATGCAGTGGGTCACGAACGGCGGTGCGATCGAGCTCGGCGCGAACGACGAGAACGCCTCGATCCGCCGGCTGATGCGGGCCGCGTCGCTCGACGACACCGCGTTCAAGGAGATCGCCTATACGAAGGAGGAGAGCGCCGCGGCGATTGTCGGCGTCACGCTGACGGATCAAAAGACGGGCAGCGATTTCGTCCTGGAGCTCAAGATGATCCCCCTGCCCGACGATACGTGGAAGATCGTTGAGCTCGCGAATATCAAGGACTACCGCGCCGAGGTGCGCGCCGCACGCGCGGAAAAACTCGCCGCGATCAACGAGGGTATCCGCGCGGAGATGGACGGCATCGTCCATGTCAACGGATGCAAGATGGAGCTCTCGCCGAAGGACAACTTCTTTGGATATTCCGATTCCCTGCTCCTGTCTCTCTTCACGACGATCCACAGTGAAAAACCAGTCGCAAAGGTCTCCGGCACGTTCACCGTCCGCTATCCGGACGGCAGCGAACTGCGCCGGCCCTACGAGATGCCCGTCAACAATCTGACAGAGGGCGACGCGGAGCTCACGCTGAATCGGAGGTTCGCCCACTTCAATTCGGAAGAAAGCACACTCTCGCAGCTGGATGACCTCAGCGGCTGTACGCTGGACCTCCCGATCGACAAGATCACATTTGCCGACGGCAGCGCGATCGAACCGAAGAAGGAGCTGTAACATTTGATCAGCAGATGGGACCGGGGCGCCCCGCCGCATATCATCCGGTTTGATGCGGCGCGGGCATCCTTCCCATCGCTGAAACGAGCGGAGACGTTCCCGCTCATACCGCAAAAAGAGACCGCTGCACCTGCGTGAAAAACGCCGCCGTGCAGCAGCCTCTTTTTTGTATGCCTGCCTACTTCCCGATGCAGAACTCGCTGAAAATCTTGTCGATGAGATCGGTGTCCACCGTCTCGCCGAGGATTTCGCCGAGGATCTCATAGGCGGCGCGCAGGTCGATCGAGACGAAGTCCGTGCCCATCTCCGCCGCAAGAGTCTCCTCCGCCGCCGCGAGATGCGCCGCGGCGCGCCCGAGCGCCTCGATCTCCCGTTCCACGTTTGGGAGCGCGCCGTCGCCGAGATCGCCCTCCATGCGCCGTACGATCTCTGCGATCGCGCGGCGCAGCGCGTCAAGGCCCGTGCCTGCGCGCGCCGAGATGCTGAGGACGGGCGCCGCGAGCGATGCGAAGTCCGCCGCGCCGAGCACGGGGGCGCGGTCCTCCTTGTTGCAGAGAACGATGATCTCGGCATCGCATCCTTTGAGGCGTTCGATCAGCCCCCGATCCTCGTCCGTCAGCGGCGCCGCCCCGTCAAAGACGGCGAGGATGAGCTCGGCATCTGTGAGCTGCTGCTCCGTGCGCGCAACGCCGATCCGCTCGACAGCATCCTCCGCCGCGCGCAGCCCCGCGGTATCGAGGAGACGCAGGGGGATCCCCTCCACCGCGATCTGCTCCTCGATCACATCGCGCGTCGTCCCCGGCACATCTGTCACGATCGCGCGCTCCATGCCGAGCAGTGCGTTGAGGAGGCTCGACTTCCCCACGTTCGGCCGCCCGACGATCACCGTCTTCATCCCCTCGCGCAGGATGCGCCCCGCATCCGCACCCGCAAGGAGCCGCGCCACATCCGCCGACGCCGCCGCGATGTCCGCCGCGAGCACGCCCGCCTGCGCCTCCGGAATATCGTCCTCGGGGAAATCGATCCCCGCCTCGATATGGGCGATCGCAGAGAGGAGCCGCGCGCGGATCGCCGCGATCTCCGCCGAGAGCGCCCCCGCCATGCGCGCCCGCGCCGCACGCGCCGCACGCGCGCTCTTTGCAGAGATCAGCTCCATCACGCCCTCAGCCCGCGCGAGATCGAGCCGCCCATTTAGAAAGGCACGCTTCGTGAACTCTCCCGCCTCGGCCGGCCGCGCCCCCGCCGCCCATGTGCGCAGAAGCACCTCGCGCAGCACGATCGGGCCGCCGTGGCACTGGAGCTCGACCGTATCCTCGCCCGTGTAGGAATGCGGCGCGCGCATATAGAGCAGGACGCACTCGTCGATCGCCGTGTCGTCCGCCGCCACGATATGCCCGTAGCGCGCCGTATAGGGCGCGATCTCCCCGAGCACGCCGCCGCGCGCAGGACGGAACACCGCCCGCGCAACGCTAAGGGCATCCGCCCCGCTCACGCGGATGATGCCGATGCCGCCCGCGCCCAGCGGCGTCGCGATCTGACTGATCGTATCATTTTCTCCTCGCATCGCATTCCTTTCGTTAAAAAAGCAGCCCGCGGCTGTGCTGTTAAAATGCGTAATGTGTCCACATGCTGACAATTTTGACGACGCTCTCGTCTTCAAGCACTTGATACACGATTCTATGTTTGATATTCAACCGCCGGGAATAATATCCCTTCAGATCTCCCCGCAATTTCTCATAAATCGGCGGCGTTTGAAACGGGTTTTCCCGTAATATTGCAACGAGCGCCCGCCCCTTACGCTCCAAATGCGCCGCTTTTAGTTTAGAAATATCTGCCTGCGCCTGTTTCGTATAGACGATCCGCTAATTCACCACTGAACCTCGTCCTCAGTGAGGCATTCGGCGACCGGCGTACGTCCTCCCTCTAGGATTTTTTCCTTCATGCCCGGCACAGAGCAGAGTTCGAGGGTCGCCACGAGATCCCTATAATCCTCTTCGCTGAGCAGAACGGCATTCCCGTTCCTCCCCGTGATACACACCGGCTCATTGTAGTCAACAGTTCGATCAATCACACCAAATATATTCTCGCAGAACGCATCTCTATCCATCACCTGCATGATCTCACCTCCACATATATATTATACCGTTTTCCCCCACGAACGGCAAGCGCGCAAAGCACTTGCCGCCCCTGCGGCGTCGCGACCCGGATGATCGTATCGGTTTCTCCTCGCATCGCATTCCTTTCGTTAAAAAAACAGCCTGCGGTCCGGCAGGCTGCCAAAAAATCCGGATTCAGCTTTGCAGAAGGGCGGCATATTTGTTGCGCTCAGCGACGGGCAGTCCCATCATTTCCATCGCCTGTTCCAGCGTCCACCCGGCCTTATCGATCAGATGATGCAGCGCCGAGACCTGCGCATTCACTGTGCCTTTCTCAATACCTCGCTCGATACCCCGCTCAATGCCTTCTTCGATCCCCTCTGCACGTTCTTTTTTCAACTCTTTTCTGAGTTCTAATTGGAGTGTCATATATTCTCGCCTCATTTCCACATGCTCTTTGATGTCCTCTACCGTCTTGGCGAACGCCCGCGTAAACGAGCCTTCCGCCTCTTGACCATCCACATATCGCAGGAACGAGATGACGCTTTTTGAGATGCCGTTCCATTTTGTTCAGCGCGCATCCATCGAAAGAGGGCACGGCGTGCCGTGTCCGGTTACAAGGGAGGGCGGCCAATCTTATGTGCAGAATATTCTCATTCCACACAGTCAAAAAGGCTGCCGCACGAGGCACAAATTGTGTGCGTGCGACAGCCCGATGTGATGCTGTGCGCTATCTTTCGTACTGTTCGTAGCTGTCGTCAAAGGAGTTGCCCTCGTAGCCGCCGCGGCTGTAGCGGCGGCGTTTCGGCACGATGACAACGTAGCGGCGCGGATTGTCTCCGGCGCTGTAGGTGGTGACGCGGCGGTTGTCCTGGAGCGCCATGTGGATGATTTTGCGCTCGTGACGGCTCATGGGTTCGAGGTGAATCTCTTCGCCGAGGCGGCACGCTTTGTCGGCGAGATGTCCGGCGAGGCGCGTGAGTGTTTCTTCGCGCCGGGCGCGGTAGTCTTCGACGTCGAGGATGATGCGTGTGTAGCCGATCTCGGGGGTTTTGTTGACGACGAGGTTGGTGAGGTACTGGAGGGCGTCGAGGGTCTGCCCATGTTTGCCGATGAGGATGCCGAGGTTCTCGCCCTGCATGTTGTAGGTGACGCCGACGGGGGTATCGGTTTTCCGCAGCGAGACGGTGAGTTCCATGGCGGCGAAGATGTCGCGGAGGAAGTTCTCGGCGCGCGCGGTCATTTCGGGCGAGGGGGGGATGAGCGGGAGGTCGCTTGTGCGGCGCGGGCGGTTCTCGTCGTAGGCGGCGGGCCGTTCGCGCTCATAGCGGCGCGCGGGGCGGCCTTCTTCCTGTGCGCTGCGGCGCCGGCGCTCCGCGCTCTGCACGGGTGCGGCCGCAGGTTCGGCTTTGGAGCGCGCACTGCTCCTGAGGTCGGTGTGGAACCGTTTCGGCCGCTGCGGGAATTCGTCGGCGGCCGCGCCGCCCCCCTTGGGCAGTACGGTGGCGGCCGGGATGTTCGTCTCTGCGCGCTGCGGGGGGATGACGGGGCGCGTGGTGACGCGAATCTGCGCGTCGCGTTTGCCCCAGAGTCCGAGGAATCCGTTCGAGGGCTCCCGGAGTACTTCGTAGGTGACTTCGGCGCGCCCGCAGCCGAGTTTGTCAAGAGCTGTGGAGAGGGCGTCTTCTACTGTTTTTCCTGTGGTCTCGATGATTTCTGCCATGTCAGGCGGCCTCCTTTGCCGTTGCCGAATTTTTGCCGCGGTACATCCACCACTGCTGTGCGATCTGTACGACGTTCATGGTGACCCAGTAGAGGACGAGGCCGGAGGGAAAGTTCAGGCTGATCCAGCCGATGAAGAGGGGCATGATGAACATCATGGTTTTCATCTGGGCGTTCGCTTCGGTGCTGCTCATCTTCTGCTGGAGGAATGTGGTGAGCGCGGAGAGGACGGGCAGGATATAGAGCGGGTCGGGGCTCGAGAGGTGCGGCAGCCAGAGGAATGCTTCGGCGGCTTCGCTCGGGTAGCTGAAGTTAAAGAGCGCGTAGTACATGCCCATGAGGATCGGCATCTGCACGAGGAGCGGCAGGCAGCCGGCGAGCGGGTTGACGCCGGCTTCGCGGAAGAGTTCGCCGGTCTTTTGCTGGAGCATCTTGGGGTCGTGTTTATATTTTTCCTGGATCTTTTTCATCTTGGGCTGGATGTCCTGCATCGCCTTCATGGATTTGATCTGTTTGACTGTCAGCGGATATGTGACGAGCTTGATGAGGACGGTCAGCAGGATGATGGGAAAGCCGTAGCTCTCAAGGCCGATGGTGCTCGTGACGGTGTAAAAGCCGCCGAGGATCATTTGCAGCAGATGGATGATGGGCGCAAATGTGTTGCTGAAAAATTCGATCAAGTGTGTTCCTCCTCTTTGCGCGCGGTTCGGGTGCGCAAATGCAATGATTGATGGATATGCTTCGGTTTTATTTTTTGATTCAGTAAGTAACGCAGAAATTCAAATGCCGCTTGGCATTTGCCTTGCGAAAAAAGCACGGCTTAAAAATCGCTGCGGCAAACGCCGCGCGGCACAATATGTAACGGCATACAATAACGAAATCTCACCGTAAAGTAATTGGGGCGAAAGTTTAGATGCAGCGCAAAGAATAAGGAGAATGCGAGGGAGTCGCAGTGACGACGCTAGACGCCAAGATCTCGCGTCTCGATAGGATACCTGAGTGACGCGGAAGTTTCGATGCAGCGCGCGGAATGAGGAGGACACAAGGGAAGACGTAGTGAAGACCTACGTCGACCGCAGTGTCCGACCGAATGACAAAGCGATGCGCGAAAATCCTACCGCAAAGCAAGTGGGGCGTCAGCTTTGATGCACAGCTAGGAATAACGAGAATGCGAGCGACGGCGTAGTTAAGAGCTACGTCAAGCGAAGCATTCGACGTTATGACAACGCTGTGCGCAAAGATCACGTCTCACGCCTCAAGGGACGGGGTCGTACCCGCTCCCCCCCCACGGCCGACACCGCAGAATCCGCCGCACGGCCATCCACCCGCCGCGCCATGCGCCGTAGCGCTCGATCGCCTCCAGCGCGTACGCGGAGCAGGTGGGATAGTAGCGGCACATCGGCGGCAGCAGCGGCGAGATGCAGGACCGATAAAAGCGGATGCCGATGAGGAGCAGCTGTTTCATCGATGCGCCTCGATGCGCGGCACGGCGCCGCCGGATGCAAAGAGCTCTGCGCGGCGCGCGAGATACCGCAGCTCGCGCGCCGCGTCCTGCATCTTCATATCCGCAAGGCCGGTGCGTCCGATGAGGAGGATGCCCACGTCGGCGCGCAGTTCATGCCGCATCTGCCGATAGGCTTCGCGCATGAGGCGCTTGGTGCGGCTGCGCACGGCTGCGCAGCCCAGCTTTTTACCCGCGGCAAAGCCGACCTTCCCCGCCACGCGCGCGTCACGCAGGACGTAGAGGATCATGCGTTTGCCGGAAACGGCCCGGCCCTTATGATAGACGTGTTGAAAGTCGCTGCGGCGCTTGATCATCCGCGCGCGCGGAAGCGTGTGTCTCTGCTTGTTCATCGTTCAGTAAAAAAGGAGGTCACCCGCGGTGACCTCCTGCTCTCAGTCAGCGCCTTATTGAGTCCTACAATAAGCTGCTGCATTCATTACGCCGAAAGTTTCTTTCTTCCGCGCTGACGCCTTCTTTTGATTACGAGGCGGCCGCCTTTCGTCTTCATGCGCTCACGGAATCCATGTGTCTTCTTTCTCCAATGGTTGTTCGGCTGATACGTTCTCTTCACCTCTCGTCACCTCCTTTTCTGCCGCGCGCGGTGTCTGTGCGTGCGGCTCACTGCAAAGCATATAATTTCACTATCGGTCATTATAGACGAATAAAACCGCCGCTGTCAAGGCGCTCTCGCCGCATTCGGACCGTTTTTTTCGGCGGCAGGGCCAAAAGCCCCTGTTGATAATCCCGGATTTTTTTGCTAAAATATCCCTGTTTCATTGTTGAAAACCTGTGAAAAAATCGTGCATAATTTTTCAAAAGCGCATATGAACTGAGATGTTTCATTATAAAATCTATCCACAGTTGTGAATAACCCTGTTGATAACGCATACTAAAAATTTTTTTGAAGGGATTCAGAGCGCATGTCCGAAGAAAAACATCCCCCCGTGACCGCACTGTGGCGGCAGATCCTCGAGAAGACGGACGGCATTTTGCCGCAGGAGGCCGTGAAGCAGTGGATTTCCCGCATCGTCCCCGTGTCGCTGGAAGAGCATGAGCTCGTCCTCGCGGTGCAGGACGCGTTTACAAAGCAATACATCGAGCCGCGCTATCTGACGCTGCTCGGCGACGCCGTACATCAGGCGCTCGGCGCGGACTACACGATCCGGCTCGTCGTCGACGTGGCCGCCGCCCCCGAGAAAAAGGGGGATGCGGTCCCGCCGCCTGCGCCGCACGGCGCGCACGAGAAGGTCGATCCGTACGGGAGCACGCCGGCGCAGGGAACGCTGCCGCTCGCGCCGCATGAGGAGGCGGCCCCTGCGCACGCGGCCGCGCCCGACGATACGACGACGCTCAATCCGAAGTATACGTTCGACGCGTTCGTCACGGGACGATCGAATCAGTTCCCGTACGCGATGGCAAAGGCCGTCGCGGACGCGCCGGGCCTCCCCTCGCATAATCCGCTCTTCATCTACGGGGGCGTCGGCCTTGGCAAGACGCATCTCATGCACGCGGTCGGCCACAAGATCCTCGCGGACAATCCGAGCAAGCGCGTACTCTATATCGCGAGCACGGATTTTACGAACGAATTCATCCGCTCGATCCGCGAGAAAAACATGGACGCGTTCCGTCAAAAATACTACAGCATCGATGTGCTGCTGATCGACGATATTCAATTCTTTGCGGGACAGGAACAGACGCAGACGGAGTTCTTCCAGACGTTCAACAAGCTGCGCGACAACGGCAGTCAGATCATCCTGACGTCCGACCGCCAGCCGCAGGATGTCAAGGGCCTTGAGGACCGCCTCATCTCGCGTTTCGCGGGCGGCGCGCCGGTCGATATCCAGCCGCCGGAGTTCGAGACGCGCGTGGCGATTTTGCAGAAAAAGGCGCAGTCGGAGGACGTCGATATCCCGGAGGATGTCGTGACCTACATCGCCAGCCGTGTGGACAGCAACATCCGCGAGCTCGAGGGCGCGCTCACGCGTCTCATCAAATACGCCTCGATGATGCGTCTGCCGATCGACGAGACGACCTGCGTCTCCGCGCTCGGCAACTATCTGCGCGGGGAGAAGGGCCGCCGCATCACGATGGAGATGATCGAGCGGATGGTCTGCACGCATTTTAAGGTGACGAGCGAGGACATCCGCTCGACGAAGCGCAGCAACGATATCGCGTTCCCGCGCCAAGTGGCGATGTATCTCTGTCACGAGCTGACGGAGGTCTCATGGCCGACGATCGGCGGATTCTTCAACCGCGACCATTCGACGGTTATTCACGCGCACAAGAAGATCCAGAGCCTCACGGGCGAGGACCCCGCGACGGACGCGCTGATTAAGTCGCTGACACTACAAATTCGAGGCATATAGAATCCGGGCGTGGATTCCGTGCGCCGCCGGCACACTATGTCCGTGTATATCGTACCGGCGCATCATCAACGGGTAATCCATTGTGACGGCAGGGCGGTCGCCGCGGCGCGCGTAAGCGACATAGCGTGCAGCGCAAGGCGATTGCCACGCGCCATTCACACATGATCGTTCCGACCGGTGGATATGTCTGTGCATAGAGCGCCGCATATCCTGTGGACGATCTGTGCATAATTCTTCGCCCCTCTCTCATCTGTGCAAACTGTTGATAACCGGAGCGGCTTCTTCCACAATTTTTCAACAGCACGCCCCTTGCTTTTACAAGGGTTCCGCCCACATTTCAACAAATCCACAAGCCCTACTACTACGTCTACTATATTTATTTTATACAAGCGACCATAGAAAACGGAATCCACCGCGGCGCACATCCCTCCCCCAAAAGAAAGGACCATCCATGAACATCACGCTCGCAAAGAACGATCTCATCTCAGCGCTCCAAATCGTCAGCAAGGGCCTCTCGACGAAGCCACAGACCCCCATCCTCTCAGGCATCTATCTCGCGGCCAAGGACGGACAGCTCGAGCTCCAGTCCACGAACTACGAGCTGGGATTCATCCTGACCGTCCCGGCGGAGGTCAAGACACCCGGCACGGCGGTTCTTCCGGGCAAATATCTCACCGAATTCATCCGCAAACTGCCATCCGACGAGGTCTCCGTCGACTGCGTGAGCGAGGAGGGACTTGCCGTCATCACGTCGGGAACGGCCCGCTTCACTCTGCGCAAGATGGACGTCTCCGATTTCCCCGTGCTCCATCGTATGGAAGGGACCGTGCGTTTTACCATCAAAGACCGTACGCTCGCGCGCCTCGTCAAAAAATCCGCCTTTGCCTGCCTCAAAGAGGAACAGCGCGACCGCCGTCCCGTCTTCACGGGCTGTCAGCTCGAGGTGAACGGGAAGGAAATCACACTCGCCGCGACCAACGTCCACCGCCTCGCCGTCAAGAGCGAGCAGATCGACGAGGCGGCGGAGCAGATCCATGTCGTCATTCCTGCGCGTTTCCTCGAAGAAGTCACGCGTACCATCACGAGCGAGGTGCCGACAGATATCGAATTCATGTGCTCCTATAATCAGGTCAGCGTATCTACAGATGGCATCTATATGACGTCGCGCCTCATCGAGGGCAGCTTTCCCGACTATCGGCGCGTTATCCCAAAGGAGGAAGCGATCCGTACGAAGGTCACGCTGAACGTCGATGCGTTCGCCTCGGCTGTGGAGCGCGCGTCGCTCATCTCGCGCACAGATCAGTATAATATCGTAAAGCTCGCGTTCGAGAACAATCTGCTGCACATCACATCGAACAGCCCCGAGGTCGGCGCAGCCGAGGATACCATCACGGCCGATGTGGAGGGCATTCCGGCATCGATCGCGTTCAACGCGTCCTATCTCATGGATGCCATGAAGTCGCTCGACAGCGATACCTGCATCCTCTCGCTGCAAGGAGCCGGGGAAGACGGGCAGAATCTCTCGCCGATCACCATTCGAGAGGAAGCAGACCCAAACTATATTTACGTTGTAACGCCTGTGAGGACACACTGACTTGACAGACATAGAGATTCACACAGAGGATATCCGGCTGGACCAGTTCCTCAATCTGGCCGGGGCGGTCCCGAGCGGCGGCGCCGTGAAAGAACTCCTGGCCGCGGGGCAAATCCTGCGCAACGGCGCGGTTGAGACCGCGCGACGGCGCAAACTCGTCCCCGGCGACGTCATTGCATTGGAGGGCGGCGGGTCCTACCGTGTCGCTGCTGTGTAACAATGCAGATCACATCGCTGCATCTGCATTCCTATCGGAACTACGAAACGCTGCGGCTCGACTTTGACCCCGGCGTTCATATCTTCCTCGGCCCGAATGCACAGGGCAAGACGAATATCATCGAGGCGCTCTACTACGCTTCGTTCGGCCGCTCCCATCGTACGACGAGCGATGCGGAGCTCATTCGCATGGGCGATCCGGGCGGGCGGATCGATCTCTCCTTTTTGCGGCATGATGTGACCGGCGAACTCTCCTTTCGGTTCGAGCGCGGACACAGGCGCCGCATCCTGCATGCGGGCGCTCCGCTGCGCCAGCGCGATCTCGTCGGTATGGTGCCGATGGTGCTCTTTTCCCCGGAGGATCTCTTTCTCGTAAAGGGAGCGCCGGCACTGCGGCGGCGCTATCTCGATGCGGAGCTCTCGCAGGCGAGCCCCGCCTACTACGGCGAGCTGCTGCGGTACACGCACATCCTGCGGCAGCGCGGCGCGGTGCTGAAGGGCATCCGCGAACGCCTCGTTTCCATCGACGCACTCGAGCCGTGGGATGTGCAGCTCGCACGCAGCGCCGCGCGGATCGTTACGCGGCGCATGGCGGCGACGGAGCAGCTCGGCGCGCTCTCGGGACGCGTGCAGGCCGTGCTCGCCGCGGGCGAGGCGCTCACGATTTCCTATGAGATCGCGCACGCACCGGAGACGCTGCCGGGGGAAAAAGACGGCATGGCGGAGCGCCTTGAAATATGGTATAATAAGATGCTCGCGGAAGGCCGCGGCCGCGATATTGCGCGCGCGGCGACAGGCGTCGGACCGCATCTCGACGATCTCGTCCTCTGTGTGGACGGCATGCGTCTGCGCAGCTACGGGTCGCAGGGACAGCAGCGGACGGGCGCGCTTGCGCTCAAGCTCGCGGAGCTGTTCTATTTGCAGGAAAGCGTCGGAGAGGCTCCGATTCTGCTCCTCGACGATGTGATGAGCGAGCTGGACGCGGACCGGCGCGCGGCGCTGCTGTCCTTCATCCGGAGCGAACATATCCAGACGTTCATCACCGCAACCGACGCGGCGTATTTTCCTCATGAGAGGATCGGGGCGACGTATCGGCATGTGCGTAGTGGAATCGTAGAAGATCGATAGATGTATCATCGTTTTTGCAGGCGGCGGCGAATGGGTGTGTTATCGACGCCGCAGCGCACTTACCCGCAGGGGCGGCACTGCTCTGTATGGAGCTAGACTGTGCATTGTAGATCAGCCGGACACTGCCCGGCGCGCTTTTCTGCCGGGTGGTCGGCACATCTTCCGGAATACCGTTTTCCTGCGCGCGTGCCGTTTGCACTGCGGCGAGAAATACACCCTGAGCCGCCAGAGCAAATAAACCAAGAAAGAGGAGGCCGTGATGCGAACGACTCTCGGCACAGCCGCTGCGGACGACGACGTGCGCGCCGCCATTCGCCGCCTCGGCGCACAGTTTGAGCGCGACTACATCGTCCATATGGCGCTTAATCACTGGAGTGACATCATGGGGGAGATGGTCGCGCGTCGTGTGCGTGCCGTCTATGTGAAGGAGGGAAAACTCTTCCTCCATGCGCCCGATGCCGTTTGGAAGAACGAGATGCGCATGAGCGCGCCCGAGATTATACAGCGCGTCAACAACTACGCGGGTGGCCGCATGGTGCGGGAGATCGCCTTCACGCGCCGCGCACGAGAACCGATTGCGGACGTGGGCGGCGCAGATGCCGAGACGCACGCGGATTATGCGCGCGCCGTCGTGCAGACGGGACTGACCGATGCGGAGATCACGCGCGGCGCGGTGATTTCACATGCGGCCGCAGATGATGATCTCGCAAAATGCGTGCGGCGCGCCTATCAGACGTCCGTCAAGGCGCGACGCCTCAAGCAGCAGCGCGGGTATACCGTCTGTCCCCTCTGTGGGCGTCTCGTCGAGGGCGGACGCTGTCGCGACTGCCGGCGTGCGGAGGAGCGGGCGCTGCGGCGCGAGGTGCGCGCCGTCCTGCTGCGAGAGCCGTGGGTGAAGCTCGCGGACGTCGTCGCGCGCATCCCGTCCTGTACCTCTCTCATGCTCGGCAGCGAACGCGCCGATCTCATTCGCCGGATCGCAGGCGAGACAGAGTACACGGATCAGACCGGAGAGAACGCGCGCATGCTCACCATGCTGCATCGCGGCCTGCCGCCCGAAGCGGTCACGCCGAAGAAGATCCAGAGCACCTTTTGGGAGCTGCGGAACGAACTGATCACGACGCGGGAGTTTTGGGACGAAATGAAGAGACGTAAGATGTGACGCGGGATTTTCGCGCCTAGCGTCGTCATTTTTGGCGAACGCTTCGTCGACGTAGGTTTTGGCTACGCCATCCTCGCGTTCGCCGCAATTCCTAGCTATGCATCGAAACTTCCGCGTCACTTATGTTGCGGAGCTAGAAACTATTCATGTTCTGCCGATCCGTTTGCGCCGCGTTGCGAAACACATCCCGGAGACGCTCCATAAATTGAAATATCACCGCATTTTCATAGACACCATCAATTCTAAGGAGAGGAAATAATGGCAAAAAAAATAGACCTCAGCGCACAGGAAGAGCAGACGGAGCAGCGTCCGCTCACGCCGGAGGAGGCGAAGGAAGCCGCGGAGATGGTGGATGCGCCGGACCTCTCGGGGATTGCGATCTCCGATGAGGAGATGGGATCGGACGTCACGGCGGTCGATGCGGACTACGGCGCGGGGCAGATTCAGGTGCTCGAGGGTCTTGAGGCCGTGCGAAAACGCCCGGGTATGTACATCGGCTCGACATCAGAGCGCGGACTGCATCACCTCGTCTATGAGGTCGTGGACAACTCCATCGACGAGGCACTCGCGGGCTACTGCGACAATGTCGAGGTTGTCATCCATCCGGACAACAGCATCACCGTCACGGACAACGGGCGCGGCATCCCCGTCGATATGCACGAGAGCGGCATGCCCGCCGTCGAGGTCGTGCTCACCGTGCTCCATGCGGGTGGCAAATTCGGCGGCGACGGGTATAAGGTCTCGGGTGGTCTCCACGGTGTCGGCGTTTCCGTCGTCAATGCACTTTCGTCGGAAATGGACGTGCAGGTGCGCCGCGACGGAAAAATCCATGCCATTTCCTTTACGCGCGGCGTGACACAGGAGAAACTCCACGAGATCGGCGCGAGCGAGACCACGGGCACGCGCGTCCACTTCGTCCCCGATCCCGAGATCTTCACCGTCACCACCTACAGCTTCGAGACGCTGAAACACCGTCTGCGCGAGCTTGCCTTCCTCAACCACGGCATCACAATCACCCTTGTCGATGAGCGCGGCGAGGCGGAGCGGCGCGAGACCTTCCATTTCGACGGCGGCATCCGCTCCTTCGTTTCCCACCTCAACCGCAAGAAGGAGACCATTAACGAGGAGCCGATCTACTTCAACGGAGTCAAGGACGACACCGTCGTCGAGATCGCGATGCAGTACAACGACAGCTATCAGGAGAATATCTACAGCTTCGTCAACAACATCAACACCGAGGAGGGCGGCACGCA
>CAUQAR010000003.1:0-32588 GCA_963515775.1 uncultured Selenomonas sp.
TCTCGCGGACGGCGGGGAGTGCGGCCGGCTTTCATCGCGTCCGCGATGTGCGCACGCTCTTGAATCTGCTCGGCCGTGTCACCGGCGATGCGCCGCGGCTCATCTTTACCATCGGGGGCGCGGCGTGCTACCGCCTGCTCCTGCCGTATGTACGCCGGGCGCATGTGACGCGGCTGCCCGGCAGCTATGCGGCGGATACATTTTTGCCGCCGCTCTCCGGCTTTGCGCGGACGTCGCGTCGCGCGGGGGCATCCTGTATCTTTGAAACGTACGACAGAATCTAGGAAGTGTGCGATGGCAAAAGCGATTTTTCAAAACGACTGGCAGGAGCTGCTCGCGGACGAGATGGCGCAGCCGTACTATCGGGAGCTGCGCGCGTTCCTCATCGAGGAATACCGCACGCGCAGGGTCTATCCCGACATGTATTCTATATTCAACGCGCTGCACTACACGAGCTTTGCCGAGACGAAGGTCGTCATCCTCGGACAGGATCCCTATCACGGGGACGGGCAGGCGCACGGCCTCTCGTTCTCCGTGCAGATCGGCGTCGCGCCGCCGCCGTCCCTGCTCAATATCTATCGGGAAATGCAGGACGATCTCGGCATCGCGCCGCCCGATCACGGCTGCCTCATCCCGTGGGCGCGGCAGGGGGTGCTGCTGCTCAACACGGTGCTCACCGTGCGCGCGCATGCGGCGGCCTCGCATCAAGGGCACGGCTGGGAGCGGTTCACCGATCACATCATCGGCCTGCTCGGCGCGCGGGAGCGTCCGCTCGCGTTCATTCTGTGGGGCAGCCCCGCGCGGCGCAAGCGCAGTCTCATCACGAATCCCGCGCATCTCGTCGTCGAGTCGCCGCATCCGAGTCCGCTCTCGGCGCAGCGCGGCTTCTTTGGCAGCCGCCCCTTTTCGCGCGTGAACGACTTTCTCACGCATGCGGGGGAAACGCCGATCACATGGCAGCTGCCGCCCGCAAGCGACATCGAAGCATAACCGGAAAGGAGCATCCATATGAAAATCACAGGACTGCGCCTCGCCTGCACGCTGGGGCTGCTCTTCTGCCTCGGCGGCTGCGCGGCGCCCGCAGCATCCTCCGCGGAGATGCCGCGCGACATCGTTCAAAGCAACAAGCCTGAGACAGGGCAGGCCGAGATCTATCTCGCGGGCGGCTGTTTTTGGGGGACGGAGCTGTATCTGAGCCTCGTCCCCGGCGTCGTCTCGGCCGAGAGCGGCTATGCGAACGGGACGACCGCACATCCGACCTATCGCGAGGTCTGCGGCGGCAGCGGCCATGCGGAGGCCGTGCATGTCGTCTACGACCCTAAGATCATCTCGCTCGATGATCTGCTCACGGCCTTTTACGATTCGATCGATCCGACGGCGCAGGATCGGCAGGGGAACGACGTGGGGCGGCAGTACCGCTCCGGTATCTACTATGTGCCGAACGCAGACGGCAGCGAGAGCGCGGACGCCCAAACGATCCGCTCCTCGCTCGACGCCCTGCAAAAGAGCATTGGAAAGCCGATCGCCATTGAGACGGGGCCGATCGTCAACTTTTACCGTGCGGAGCCGGAGCATCAGGAGTACCTCGAGAAGCATCCGAACGGCTACTGCCACATATCGCCCGCACTGATCGCGGCGATGCGCGCAAAGCATGCGGCCGCGCAGAAAGCCGCTGCGGCGCAGCTGCCGGCCCGCACCTATGAAAAGCCGCCCGTCGCCGTGCTCAAGGAACGGCTGACGGATATGCAGTACGCGGTGACGCAGGAAAAGGCGACGGAGCCGCCGTTCCGCAACGAATACGACCATGAGTTCCGCGCGGGCATCTACTGTGACATCACGACGGGGGAACCGCTCTTCGTCTCGACGGACAAGTACGATTCGGGGTGCGGTTGGCCCGCATTTTCCCGTCCCATCGACGCGGCGCTCATCACCGAACATGAGGACCGTGCGCACGGCATGATCCGCACCGAGGTCACGGCGGCCGGGAGCGGCGCGCATCTCGGCCATGTGTTTGACGATGGGCCCAAGGAGACGGGCGGCCTGCGCTACTGCATCAACAGCGCCTCGCTGCGCTTCATCCTGAAGGAGGATATGGAGGCCGAGGGCTACGGCGATTACCTCTATCTGCTCGCGGATCAGTGAACACGGGCCGCGCATGTCGCCGCGGAGGTCTCGGCACGGCCGTGTCCTTATGCTTTAGGGCTAGAAAGAAGACACCACGATGAAGAATCAAACGGGGAAAATTTTTGCACCGGCCCTTTGCGCGGCGGTCGCTATGGCATGCGGCCATGCCTATGCCGCGGATGCGGATGCGGGCGGCGACGGCCTCTCCACCTACACGATGGACGAGGTCGTTGTGACGGCGACGCGTACGGAGAAGAAGGATGTGGACGTTCCTGCGGCGACGACGGTCATCACGTCGGATGAGATCGCAGCGAGCGGCGCCGCGCACGCATCGGATGTGCTCGTGCAGGTCAACGGCTTTGCCTATAAGTCCTTCGGCCCCGGCGGCGCGGCGATGGGATCGATGACGAACGAACTGAATGTGCGCGGCGCGAAGGGGGGCGTGCTCGTACTGATGAACGGCAGTCCCATCTCGTGGCGCGGCAAGTACAATCTCGACGCGATTCCCGCCTCCAATGTCGAGCGCGTCGAGGTCGTGAAGGGCAGCGGCTCCGTGCTCTACGGGAGCGAAGCGGTGAGCGGCGTCATCAACATCATCACGAAGAAGCAGACGGTCAGCGAGGTGCACGCGGGATTCGGGAACTACGGACAGCGCAGCGCGGGCGTGAGCGTCGGAGACGGACGGCTCGGTGTTTTCTACAACTACGATAAGTGGGGCCATCAGAATGGGCTCACCTATACCGATGTCGATCAGACCAAGTTCAAGGGCGAGACGCGCACGGATATCCGCGACGTCGAGAAGAAGAACTTCGGCCTCAGCTACCGCATCAATCAGCGCCTCGATTTCCTGTTCAACGCATACGAATCGTCGGCGCGTTATCAGCGCTACGTTACTGCAAAACATACGGGCGGTGATCCGCTCGTCATCGGGGAGCCGTATAACGATCGCAAGTACGAGGCCAAACAGTACGTCACGCAGCTGAATTAACACGACGCCAACTGGAAGGGGAGCCTGTACTTTAATACGAGTACGATGGAATTCGTGGGGCCGACGTATTTTGACAGCAGGACCGGCGAGCGCACACCTAACGGTTTCTACAACTCGCGCGAGAAGAACGTGACCTACGGGCTGGACCTGCATCACACATGGCAGATCGGAACGAAGGCGACGGCGATCCTCGGATTCGATCTCGAGCACGAGATGTACGCCGCGCTCCCGACGCGGGCGAGTAAGACGAACGACCGCTATGCCCGCAACAACTGGGGCGTCTTCGGCCAGTGGGAGCAGCGGTTCGACGCGCGCAACACGGGGATCTTCGGCCTGCGCGAGACGTGGACGACGGGCGCGGCGAAGCGGCAGAATTTCCACAATCTCAGCGCATCGGGCCAGTGGCTGCACCGGCTCGACCGGGAGAGCAGCGTCTATCTGAACATCAGCCAGTCGTTCGTCATGCCGACGTTCGCGCAGATGTATGGCAATAACGGACGGCAGCTGCCCGCGTCGCATCTGCGGCCGCAGACGGGCGTCAACTACGAGATCGGCTGGAAGAAGAATCACGGCGGACACGCGTGGAAGGCCGCGCTCTTCCATATGTACGTCAAGGACAATATCACGGCCAAGGTCAACAGCAGGGGCACAGCCTATCAGTATACAAATGAGGATTTTCGCAATACAGGGCTCGAGGTCTCCTGTGATATCACGGGTGCACGCGGATTCTCCTACAACTGGGGGCTGACGTGGCAGAATCCCGAGACCAACAGCACGGAGAAGCCCGGCGGCTGGGACCGTGCCTTCGGCAAGCTCCAG
This sequence comes from uncultured Selenomonas sp., assembly GCA_963515775.1. Taxonomy (GTDB): domain Bacteria; phylum Bacillota; class Negativicutes; order Selenomonadales; family Selenomonadaceae; genus Centipeda. The sequence continues at coordinate 3,932 of CAUQAR010000003.1, forward strand.
CTGACGGGCGGCGTGACCTACCGGAAGGGGAAGTGGAGCTCCGCGCTGACGGCGTCCTATCTCGGCGCGCGCGTGCAGTCGCCGTCGAAGGAGCGCTCCTATAGGTCGAAGCCCTACCTGCTGACCACATGGAACACGAGCTATGCGCCGGACGCGCACAGCGAGATCAGCCTGCGCATCGACAATGTGCTGAACCGCACGGATACGACGATGCACGATGGGACGACTTTCCATGTCGCACCCGTCAACTACCTGCTGAGCTATCGCTATCGGTTCTAAGGCGGCGGGAATGTCCTGCGGGAGTGCGAAATATATGCTGGAACTCATCAATGTATCGAGCGCGGACTGTGACATCCGCAATCTGCCCGGCGGGCGGCCGCGGGGGGCCGAGGTGCTCCTGCGGCGGCACGCGCTCGACGGCATTGAATTCATGATCTGCGACGCAAAAGACGTTCGCCTCTTTCCGCAGCGCATCGTCCACGGCGTGCATCTCTGGTTCTATCCCGCGTGGCTGCACTTTTGGCGCGGCGACAGCGATCTGCTCGCACGCGACTATACGGCGGAGGAAGTGCGCGCGATCTTCGGCGCGTCGCGCGCGGCGTGGCTCGCGCGCTTTCGCGAGAACCTTCGCATGGCGGGGGCATGCGGGGCGGCGTATGCGGTCTTTCACGTCGCGCATGCGGGGCGGGGGGAGATCTTCTCCCGCCGCTTTTTTTACGACGACCGGGATGTGATCGAGGGGACGATCGAGGTCGTGCGCGAACTCGCGGACGCGCTGCCCGAAACGTGTACGCTGCTCTATGAAAATCTCTGGTGGCCGGGGCTGACGTTTTGCGATCCCATGCTTGCCGCACGCCTCATCGAAGAGACGCCGCACGCGCGGACGGGCTTTATGCTCGACACGGGGCATCTCATGAATACGAACTGGGCGCTCCGTACGGAGGAGGACGGCGTGCGCTATGTGCTCGATACGATCGAGGGGCTTGCGCGCTGCGATCCGGCACTGGCTGCGCGCATCTACGGGATTCATCTGCATCAATCCCTCTCGGGGGCATACGCGCGCGGCATCCGAGAGGCGGCGCTGCGCGGCGAGATGACCGACCGGCCGAGCCCCGAGGAGTCGATCGACTATATCCTGCGCATCGACCGGCACCAACCGCTGCGGACGCCGCGTGCGCGGGAGATCATCGACCGCGTGCAGCCGCGCTGGCTCGTGCACGAGTTCATCCCTGCGGACGGCGCGGACTGGGCGCACAAGATCAGCGTGCAGAGAAATGCCGTTTGGGGGACGGAGACGGCGCGCCGAGGACTTTTGCACCGCCGGGGTGACCGATGATCCTATGCCCTGCGCATCGTCGGTATTCAGGCGGCTGCGCAAAAACGCAAATAATAGTTGAATCTGAGCTATTCTGTGGTACAATGGTCATGTTATAGGGATTCGTATATGAGAGTACGGAGGGAATAGAAATGGTAGGAAAGAACGCGGAGGCGGCGCCCACGGTCGGTACGCAGGGATTGTCCGGGACGATCGAAAAGCTCGTCGCGGGGCATGAGAAGAACGCGCTGTTTGAAAAGCTGTCCGGCGGTACGCCGTATGCGGCAGAGCTCAACGATTTGATTGACTGCGTCAACGAGGAGCTGGAGTATCAGCGGTTCCGCCTGCGCACGGTGAACGAAGCGGTCAAGTCCGGCATGTGGTATATGAAAATCAACCCGGACTTCAGCATCGCCTATGCGATTTGGTCCGACGAGTTCCGGCGCATGATCGGATTCCGCGGGGAATCCGATTTCCCCAATAAGGTCGAGTCGTGGAGCGATCGTCTCCATCCGGACGATGTGGAGGGGACGCTGGCGTCGTTTACGAAGTGCATCAAGGATCTGAGCGGAAACACGCCGTACGACGTGGACTATCGCTTGAAGATACATGACGGCAGCTATCGCTGGTACCACGCCTCCGGCAATGTCGTGCGCGATAAGAGCGGACATCCCGAGGAGATCATCGGCGTATTTGTCGATATCGACGCGGATAAGAAGAACAAAGAGGAACTGGAGCAAAGCGCAGAGAAAAAGGAAGCGTTCTACAAAGAACTCGGAACGATGCTGAGCAGTCTGTACGAATCCATCGACGGCATCACTGGCAGCGTGAGCGAGACGACGGAGCAGACCGTTGAGCTCTCCGGGGTTCAGGAGGAGATCACGAAGGCGGCCGAGGATGCCTGCGGTCAGACGGAGAACACGCTCAAGATGACAGAGCTAATCATGAGCATCTCCAAACAGACGAATCTCCTCGCGCTCAACGCGTCGATCGAAGCGGCGCGTGCCGGTGAGGCGGGGCGCGGCTTTGCCGTCGTCGCCGAGGAAGTGCGCAAGCTCGCCGACAGCAGCCGCGATGCGACGACGAAGATCGTGGAAGCCCTCAGCTCCATGCAGACGGCGACGAATAACATCGTCGATAAGATCAATTCGATCAGTCAGCTGATTGACAGTCAAGCGTCGAATATGAAGGAGATCAGCGCCTCTGTGGAAGAGGCCAAGGCGATGTCGAACAACATCGAGGAGCTTTCGCGCAATCTTTGAGCGCCGCATGGGGTTCGATACCTGCGCGAAAGTAAACGGCGGGACCGCCGCACGGAAAAAGTGCGGCGGTCCCTTTTGCTGTGCCGCATAAAATTCCAATGCCTGCGCGCACAAAGCGGCCCGATTGATTGACAGCGTCGTTGTATTGAAATATAATTATGAATGTGAAAGACCAAAAGACGCCGCTGCGGGAGATAGAAAAAGCAAAGCGTGAATTGGTAGATATGATAGAAAGGGGAGCGCGTTATGAATAACAATGCCGTAGGAAGCGACTGGGATGCCGTGCGGACTGAGCTTTTCACTCCGGAAGAAATCGCTGCGAGCGATGCGAGGGTAGCGCTTATCGGCGCGCAGATTGAGTCGCGACGGGAGAAGGAGCGCCGCAGGAATGAACGTTCGACAAGCGATAGAGTTGTTCGAGGGCGCTCTGCCGTTCCTATCGGCGCTGCGCCTTAATAAAGTATCATTGTACCGCCTGTGGGCGGTTTTTTATTTGAAAGCGTAAGAACTTCCAAATGAAAAAGGAAGACGCTCCTTCTTTCGCAGGTCCTTTTGTATCTGTAAGACCTTATATATCAAGGGGGAGAAGAGATTTTTCTAGCGACGTCTATTGCTATTTGCCCCTGTAAATCGTATAATAGAGAACGAGTTTTTATACAACTATAAATGATTGAATTGAGATGAGCGTATGAATTTTGATATGAATTTGGTGATCAACTCGTTTCCGCTGCTGCTGGTCGGCGCGGGGGTGACGATACAGATCACGGTGCTCTCGACGGCGATTGGCTTCGTCGTCGGTCTGATCGTTGCGGTCGCGCGCATCTCCAATCTGCGTCCGCTGCGCGTGCTCGCGGAGGTCTATGTGGAGTTCTTCCGCGGGACGCCGCTGCTCGTGCAGATCTTCCTCTTTTACTTTGCGCTGCCCGTGGTGACGGGACAGCGCATCGATCCGTTCATCGCGGCGATTTCGGCCTGCGGCATCAACTCCGGCGCGTATGTGGCCGAGATTTTCCGCGCGGGCATTCAGTCCGTCGACGCGGGTCAGATGGAGGCGGGGCGCTCGCTCGGCATGACGTGGCTCCAGACGATGCGCTACATCATCGTGCCGCAGGCGTTCAAGCGCGTCATTCCGCCGCTCGGCAATGAGTTCATCGCCATGCTCAAGGATTCGTCTCTCGTCTCGGTCATCGGGTTCGAGGAGCTCACGCGCCGCGGTCAGCTCATCATCGCCAAGACCTACGGTTCGATTGAGATTTGGCTGAGCGTCGCGGTGATCTATCTCGCGATGACGCTGACGATCTCGCGTCTCGTCGCGTATCTGGAACGGAGGTATCGGGTCAATGATTGAGATCAAAGGGCTGTGCAAGTCGTTCGGCAGCGACGAGGTCCTAAAGGGCATCGATCTCTCCATCGCGGCGCAGGAGGTCGTCGTGATCATCGGGCCTTCGGGCTCCGGCAAGAGCACGCTGCTGCGCTGCATGAACCATCTCGAGGAGCCGTCGGCGGGCGAGGTCATCGTGGACGGCATCACGCTCTCGAGCGAGGCGAACATCAACAAGGTGCGCGAAGAGGTCGGCATGGTCTTCCAGCGCTTCAACCTCTTTCCCCATATGACGGTCCTCGAAAACATCATGCTCGCGCCGATCAAGGTGAAGCGGACGCCGCGCGCGCAGGCGGAGGAAACGGCGCGGGCGCTGCTCGCGCGCGTAGGGCTTGCAGAGAAGGCGGACGCCTATCCGGACAATCTCTCGGGCGGACAGCAGCAGCGCGTTGCGATCGCGCGTGCGCTCGCCATGCACCCGAAGGTCATGCTCTTCGACGAGCCGACCTCGGCGCTCGATCCCGAGATGGTCGGCGAGGTGCTCGACGTCATGCGCGCGCTTGCGAACGAGGGCATGACCATGGTCATCGTCACGCACGAGATGGGCTTTGCGCGCGAGGTGGGGGACCGCCTGCTCTTTGTCGACGGCGGGCGCATCGTCGAGTCGGGCGTGCCGCGCGAGGTGTTCGAGCATCCGCAGGAGGAACGCACGCGCAGCTTCCTCTCAAAGGTACTGTAAGTGCGGCTGCGCGGCACGTTCATGCTGCTCGCCGCAGCCTTCTTTTGGGGGACGACGTTCGTCGCGCAGCTCGTGGGCATGGAGGGGCTCGGGCCGTATACCTATGCCGCATGCCGGTTCGCGCTCGGCACGGCGTGTCTCGCACTGCTCTGGCTCGCTTACGGCGGGAAGCGCGCGGATATGCGGCGGGCCGGCACGTTTCGTTCCGGTTTTCGCGCGGGCGTCCCGATCGGCCTCGCGATGTTCGGCGGCGTGACGTTGCAGCAGGTTGCGCTGCTCTACACGACGGCGGGTAAGACGGCGTTCATCACGACGCTCTACATCGTCCTCGTGCCGATCGGCGCCGTACTGCTTGGGCAGCATATCCGTCTCGTCAACTGGCTGGGGGCGGTGCTTGCGTTCCTCGGGGTCTACTTCCTCTCGGCATACGGTGCGATGGCGCTCAATATGGGCGATGTGCTCGTATTCATCAGTGCGTTCTTCTGGATGGCACAGATTCTGCTCATCGACCGGTTCGCGGCGGCGGTGGACGGCATTGAGCTCTGTCTCTCGCAGCTCCTCGTCTGCACGGTCGGCAGCGCGATACTCGCCGCACTCTATGAGACCTTTGTATGGGCGGCGGTCTCTGCGGCGTGGGTGCCGATTCTCTATGGGGGCGTCCTCTCCTGCGGCGTTGCCTATACCTGCCAGATTCTCGGGCAGGCCTATGTGCCGCCCGCGCAGGCAGCGGTTATCCTCTCGCTCGAGGCGGCGATTGCCGCGATATCGGGTTGGCTCATCCTCGGGGAAATGATGGCACCCGTACAGGTGGCAGGATGTGCGCTCCTCCTCGTGGGGGCACTCATCACACAGATGCCCGCAGATATGTTTTCACGCAAGTCGCCGCCTGCGCGGTGATGTTATAAGGAGTCTACCATGCCGACAGCGGGGATTATCAAACCGAAAATTACCATCAAAGTGGTCGGCGTCGGCGGCGGCGGCAATAATATCGTGCGCTGCGTGCGCGAGAAATACGATCTCGATATGACGCTGATCGGCATCAACTCGGATCTGCGGCAGCTCGAGACCCTTCATAAGGAGGGGATCGCCGTCCTGCCCGTCGGTGAAAAACTGACGAACGGGCGCGGTACGGGCGGGCGTGTCGAGATCGGCGCACAGGCTGCGCGCATGGAGGAAAAGAAGATTCGCAGCGCGCTGGAGGGCGCCGATCTCGTCATCGTCGCGGCGACCATGGGCGGGGGATTCGGCACCGGTGCGGCGCCCGTCGTCGCGGAGATCGCGCACGACCTCGGCGTGCTCTCCATCGGGGTCGTCACAACGCCGTTTACATTCGAGATGCCGCGCAAGATGCGGACGGCGCAGGAGGGCATCGTCAAGATCCAGGCGCTGACGGATGCGTGCATCACGGTCCGCAACGACAATCTGATGAAGATCGCGCCGAGCCGCAGCATGTCCTTTGTCGAGGCGTTCGCGCTCGCCGACGAGGTGCTGCGCCAGACGGTGGGGTGCGTTGCGGAGCTGATCCTGACGACGGGCGTCATCAACGTCGATTTTTCCGATGTCACGACGATTTTTCGGCAGAGCGCGTCGAGTGACGCGCTGCTGGCCATCGGGATCGACGAGAGTCCGCAGAAGGCCGTGCGCAAGGCGATGGAAAGCCCGCTCATCGACCGGTCCGTCGCGGGGGCGCGCGGCGTCGTGCTGAACCTCACGGGCGATCCGAAGATGAGCCTGAGCGATGTGGACGAGGCCGTGCGCCGCATTCGCGAAAACGCACATCCGGAGGTCAATGTCATCGCCGGGCTCGTCGTTCGGCCGGAGATGGAGGGCAAGGTGCAGGCGACGCTCATCGCAACCGATTTTGACGACAGCGCCGCCGTGCGCAAGCAGGCGGTCGCACAGCCGCCGGAGAGCGCCGTGCCCGCGGATACGTTCGATCTCGACACGCCTTCGTTCATGCAGCCGAAGCCGCCGGAGGCACAGGGCGGCGCCTTTGCGATCCCCGCGTTCTCGCCGCTGCGCGGGAAATAGGAAGCGCGCGGATCGTCATGCCGCGATGGGAAAGGGGGGACGCCGATGGATGCGCTTCTGCGTGAGATGCACGCGTGGATGAATGCCTACATGCGCTCCTATCATACGGACGACGCGGAGGTGATGCGCGGCATCCGCCTCAAGGAGATCCACACGGGCTATGTGACCGCGAATGCGCGCGCGATCGCGCGGCATTTCTCCTGTACGGCGCACGATACGGCGCTCGCGGAGATCATCGGCCTGTTTCACGACGTGGGGCGCTTTCGCCAATACGCCGTCTACCGGACCTTCAACGATGCGCAGTCGGAGGATCATGCGGAACTCGGGCTCAAGGTGCTCGCGGAGCAGACGTTCATGCAGCGTCTCTCCCCGGCGGATGCGGACATCGTTCGCTTTGCGGTCAAATATCACAATAAGAAGGAGATCGCGCCGACCGAGGATCCTCGGAAACGCTTCTTTGCACGGCTCATCCGCGACGCGGACAAGCTCGACATCTACCGTGTCCTGCTGCCGTTTTTGACGCCCGAAGGGGAGGCGCAGGCGCCGCGGTTCGTACCGTCGGATGCGGCGCAGGAGGTCAGCCCGGACTTCATCGTGGATTTTGCCGCGGGCAGGCAGGCGGATTACTACCGGCTGCGGACGCACGGCGATCGAAAGATCGTGCGGCTCATGTGGATCTACGACATCAACTTTGCGTGGACGCTGCGCCGCATTCGCGACCGCGGCTATATCGATGCGTTTATCAAGAGCCTTCCCGCACAGGCGGGTATCGCCGCAGGCGTTTCGCGCATGCGCGCCTATGTCGATCGGCGGTGCAGCGAAGAGGATCAATTGGAATTATACGGATAAGAGGGACAGGGTCATGGCGGAAGCAGCGAAACCATCGAATTTCATTCGCAACATCATCGACGACGATCTCCGAAACGGCCGACACGCCGCGGGCATTCACACGCGCTTTCCGCCCGAGCCGAACGGGTATCTCCACATCGGGCATGCCAAATCCATCTGCCTGAACTTCGGCGTCGCCGAGGATTACGGCGGCCTCTGCAATCTGCGCTTCGACGACACGAACCCGACGAAGGAGGACGTCGAATATGTGGACGCGATCCAAGAGGATATCCGCTGGCTCGGGTTCTCATGGGGGGACCGGCGCTTTTTCGCGTCGGATTATTTCCCGCAGCTCTACGACTACGCCGTCCGGCTCATCGAAAAGGGCCTGGCGTATGTGGACGATCTGACGGCGGACGAGATCCGCGCCTACCGCGGCACACTGACGGAACCGGGGAAGGAAAGCCCCTATCGCAGCCGCAGCGTCGCGGAGAATCTGGAGCTTTTCCGGCGGATGCGGGCGGGCGAATTCCCGGACGGGACGCGCGTGCTGCGCGCAAAGATTGATATGGCGTCGCCGAATCTCGTCATGCGCGACACCGTGATCTACCGCATCGCGCACGCGCATCATCATCGGACGGGCGACGCGTGGTGCATCTATCCGATGTACGACTTTGCGCATCCGCTCTCGGACGCTATGGAGGGCATCACGCATTCGCTGTGCACCCTCGAGTTCGAGGAGCATCGGCCCTTTTACGACTGGCTCCTTGAGGCGCTCGGGTTCGATGCCGGGGCGCGGCCGCGTCAGATCGAGTTCGCGCGGCTGAATCTCTCCGGGGCGATCACGAGCAAGCGCAAGCTGCGCCGTCTCGTCGAGGAGGGCCATGTGCGCGGCTGGGACGATCCGCGCATGCCGACCATCTCCGGGATGCGCCGCCGCGGCTATCCGCCCGCGGCGATCCGCGCGTTCTGCGAGGAGATCGGTGTCGCCAAGAGCAACAGCACGGTGGACAGCGCCATGCTCGAGCATGCGGTCCGCGACGAGCTGAACCGGAACGCGCCGCGCGTCATGGCGGTGCTGCATCCGCTGAAGATCGTCCTCACGAACTATCCTGCGGGCGATGCGGAGTATCTGCTGGCGGAAAACAGTCCGACCCACGGCGGACAGCGCTATGTGCCGTTTGGCCGGGAACTCTACATCGACGCCGAGGACTTTATGGAAGAGGCGCCGAAGAAGTTCTTCCGATTGAAACCCGGCGGCGAGGTGCGGCTCAAGCACGCCTACATCATCAAATGCGAAGAGGTTGTCAAGGACGCGGCCGGGCGGGTCACGGAGCTGCGCTGCACCTACGATCCCGAGACGCGGAGCGGCGGCCCCGCCGCGAACCGCAAGGTCAAGGGAACGATCCAGTGGGTCTCGGCCGCCCATGCGCTCACGGCTGAGGTGCGGCTCTACGACAGCCTGCTGCGTGCGGAGGAGAGCGCGGAAGAGGAAAGCGATGATTTTATCGCGGCGCTGAATCCGAAGTCTCTTGAGATCCTCCCGGATGCAAAGGTGGAGCCGAGCGTTCGCCTCACGGCCGCGGGCGCGCATTATCAGTTCCTGCGCATCGGCTATTTCGTCGTTGATCCGGATACGACGCCGGATCATATCGTATTCAATCGGATCGTCGGACTCAAGGACTCGTGGAGCAAGGTCAAATGAGTTCTGCCGCAGCGGTGCGTGCCGCCGATGTGCGACGAGTTAAGGAGGTTTGTCGTGGCAAAGATACCGAAGGGCCTCTCCGATCAAGCGATGATGCAGGGGCACGAAACGGAGGAGACACGCGCCGAAACGCTGCTCCGCAGGGCGCGGGAGGAAGAGGCGCGCGCCCGCGCGGCGGCGGAGCAAGAACCGCCCGCCGACCTTGCGCGCGCGGGGCTGAGCGCCGCACAGACCGAAGCGATCGGCCGGGCGCTCTTGGAGCTGAAGCTGACGCTCGCACAGGAGCATGTGACGAACTACAAGCTGAAGGTGGAGCGCCGCGGCCGGCAGGTGATCATCACAGCGACGTGACGGCTCTTTTGACAAGTGGAAGGAAGTGTAATGATGGAACCAGCAACGATTGTGGCGATCGTCATATTCATCGTCGCCTATGCGCTCATCATCTCCGAGAAGGTGCACCGCACCATCGTCGGCCTGTTCGGCGCGATGCTTATGATACTCTTTGGCATCCTCGATCAGGAGACGGCGATTCACCACATTGACTTCAACACGCTGGGCCTGCTCATGGGCATGATGATCATCGTCAACATCACGAGCGAGACGGGGCTCTTCAACTTCCTCGCCATCTGGGCTGCGCAGAAGGTCAAGGCGCGGCCGATTGCGCTGCTCGTCGTTCTCTCGACGATCACGATGGTCTGTTCGGCGCTGCTCGACAACGTGACCACAGTGCTGCTCACTGTGCCCATCACCTTCAGCATCACATCGCAGCTCAAAGTAGATGTCATGCCCTATCTCATTGCACAGATCTTATCGTCGAACATCGGCGGCACGGCGACCCTCATCGGCGACCCGCCGAACATCATGATCGGCAGCGCCGTGGGACTCGACTTCATGGCGTTTGTAGAAAACCTCACGCTGATCTCGGTCCTCATCTTCATCGTCGTGCAGTGCGTCCTCATCGTGGTCTACCGCAAGGGCATGCACACGCAGCCGGAGCTACAGGACAAGATCATGCGCCTACCGGCCGGCGCGCAGATCACGGATCACATGCTGCTGCGCAAATGCCTCTTCGTCATCGCACTGACGATCACGTTCTTCGTGCTGCACGGCAGCCTCGGTCTCGAGTCCGCAACGGTCGCCCTCTCGGGCGCGGGCCTCTTGCTCCTCCTCACTGCGACGCGTGACGAGAGCACGATCGTCAAGGTCCTCTCCAAGATCGAATGGCCCGCGATCTTCTTCTTCGGCGGTCTCTTCATCCTCGTCGGCGCGCTCGTCGAGACGGGCGTCATCCGCATGCTCGCCGCGGAGGCGATCAAGGTGACGAACGGCAACGAGGAAGCGACCGCGATGCTCATTCTTTGGATGAGCGCCTTCGCCTCTGCCTTCATCGACAACATCCCGTTCGTCGCGACGCTCATCCCGCTCATTCAGGACATGGGGCAGATGGGCCTCGGCGATCTCGCGCCGATGTGGTGGTCGCTCGCGCTCGGCGCCTGCCTCGGCGGCAACGGTACGCTCATCGGTGCGAGCGCAAACGTCGTCGTCGCGTCCATGTCGGCGCAGCGCGGCCGTCCGATCTCATTCCTCGGCTTCATGAAGATCGCGTTCCCCGTCATGATCCTCACGGTCGCGATCTCGAGCGCTTACGTTTATTTGCGGTACCTCTGAGCGCGCCTATGCGATCGCTGCGGATCGCCGTGTCCCCGACTGTCGCCGTGGCGGTCGGGGATTTTACTTTGCCTGCGTCTGCGGTATGACGCGAATAGGAAGCGACGAGAGGAGGCGCGCACATGATTCTGCATACGGGGATGCGGACGGATATTCCCGCATTTTACACGGCGTGGCTTTGCAACCGGCTGCGTGCGGGCAGTGTCTCTGTGCGCAATCCCTTCGATCCCGCGCAAGTGACCCTTTACCGGCTCGATCCTGCGGTTGTTGATCTCATCGGCTTCTGCACGAAGAATCCCGCGCCGATGCTCGCGCATATGGAACTCCTCGCGCCCTTCGGGCAGTTTTGGTATGTCACGATCACACCGTACGGGCGCGATGTTGAGCCGCATGTGCCGCCCTATACGGAGGTCATACATTCCTTTCGCCGCCTCTCCGAGATCGTCGGCGTGCGGCGTATCGGATGGCGCTACGACCCCATATTTCTTGACGATCGGTATACGATCGATTTCCACCGGCGTATGTTCGCCATGATGGCACAGCAGCTGACCGGAGCGACGGAGATGGTCGTCATCAGCTTTATCAAGCGCTATGCGAAGACGCTGCGGAACTTTCCCGGTGTGCGCGCCGTAATGCCTGCGGAACGGCTGGAAATCGGCGCGTCCATCATCGAAACGGCGCGCGCCTGCGGCATGACCGTCTATCCGTGCGGCGGGGCCGGAGAGCTTGCGGCGCTCGGCGCGGACTGCGGCGGCTGCATGACGCCGCGCATCTACGAGCGGGCGCTCGGCAGACGGCTGCGCTTTCCGCGTTACACGCGGCAGCGGCAGGAATGCGACTGCTATCTCGGCGCCGACATCGGCGCGTACGACAGCTGCGGACATCTCTGCCGTTACTGCTACGCGACGACACATCCTACGCGTATGCGGCGCAATATGAGGACGCACGATCCCGCGTCGCCCTTTCTCCTCGGCGATGCGGAACCGGGCGACCGCGTGCACGCGGCGCGGCAGGAGAGCTGGCTGGATGCGCAGGAAATGCTCTTTTAGATACAATCCGATAAAAAAGGCTTGCACTCTATGAAAAAACTCTGTATAATACAGAGCGTTGAAATCCTTTCCTCTTGACCTGTTAGTCGTTCGGCGAACGAGTGAAGGACTGCTTATTTATTCAGTCCTTCGGTCGTACCTCATCTCAATGAACGCTCTCTAGTTCGGCGGATGGAGCGTCAAAATTTTATCTTTTATAAGGGAGATTGTGGAAGAATGGCTTTTGAAGACAAAACCCTCGTATGCAAAGAGTGCGGAAACAACTTCGTATTCACGGCCGGGGAGCAGGAGTTCTACGCGGAGAAGGGGTTCGAGAACGAGCCGGCACGCTGCCGCGACTGCCGCGACAAGCGCCGCCGCAGCCGCGATGAAAGCAGCGGAGAGCGCCAGATGTTTCATGTGGTCTGCGCCGAGTGCGGCAAGGACACGGAAGTCCCGTTCGAGCCGAAGACGGATCGTCCGGTCTACTGCCGCGACTGCTTCAACTCGAAGCGCGCCGTACATTTCTAAGGATTTTTAAGGAAACCTCGTTTCCTTTGGGGAGGGACAGCTGCACGGAAATTGCAGCGTCCCTCTTTCATTTTTTACACATAGGAGGCTCTCCAAATGAAACTGAAAAAATTAGCGGTCATCCTTACCGGCGCGCTTGTCAGCCTTGCCCTTGTCGGCTGCGGCGGCGCGGGCGATCAGGCGAAACAGGAGGCGAAGGTGCTCCGCGTGGGTTCGACCATCGACTTCGCGCCGTTCGAGTTCCAAGACGAGGGGCAGAAGGACTATCAGGGCTTCGATATGGATCTCATCCGCGCCGTCGCGAAGGAGATGGGCCGCGATGTGGACATCCAGAACATCGGGTTTGACGGGCTGATTCCCGCGCTGCAAGCCAAGAACATCGACGTGATCATCAGCGGCATGACGATCAACGACGAGCGCAAGGAGAAGGTGAACTTCTCCGAATCGTACTATAAGTCGGGCCTCACGATGGTCGTGCGCTCGGATGAGGAAAGCATCAAGTCGTTCAACGATCTGAAGGGCCATAAAGTCGCCGTGCAGATCGGCACGACGAGCGCGAACATGGTGAAGGGGCTCGAGGGCGTCACCGTAACCGAGCTGAACACCCCGGCGGACTGCTTTATGGAGCTGAAAGCGGGCGGCGTGGATGCCGTCGTCAACGACCGTCCGGTCAACGATTACTATATCAAGCAGTCGCAGGCCGTCGGCGTCAAGTCGCTCGAGGACATGCTCTCAGCTGAGGACTACGGCATCGCGATGTCGAAGGACAACCCCGACCTCCAGAAGGAGATCGACGCGGCGCTCAAGAAGCTGCACGAGAACGGCGAATACGACAAGATCTATCAGAAATGGTTCGGCACGGAGAAATAATCCGGCACGCATAATAAAAAACACCGCGGATCAAATCCATCGATCTGCGGTGTTTTTATGTGCTCATGTTACGGGGGAGAGCCCCGCGGCGATCCGCGCCATATCCGCGGGCAGCGAGGCTTCGACGGTCAGCGATTCCTCCGTACGCGGATGCCGCAAGGTCAACCGTGCCGCATGCAGGGCGTGTCGCGCGATTGCATCCGTACGGCCGCCGTAGAGATCGTCGCCGAGGAGCGGATGTCCCAGGTGCGCGAGATGCACGCGGATCTGATGCGTGCGTCCCGTCTCCAGCGTGAGGCGCAGGAGACTGTATCTCCCGTCCGACGCCTCCGTCCTGTAATGCGTGCGTGCGGGCTTTCCGGCGGGGGCAACGCAGCGCAGAATGATGCTCGGCAGGGCGCGCGCGATCGGGGCATCGATCGTTCCCGCAGGCGGCGCGAGCGTTCCCTCCGCGAGCGCGAGATATTCCCGCCGCACGGCACACTGATGCTTCGTAAAATAATACTGCACCTCGGGGCGCTTCGCGATGAGAAGCAGTCCCGAGGTATTGCGGTCGAGACGGTGGCACGGGTGGAAATTCAGCCTGTCGCCGCGCGCGGCATAGAGTCCCAGCACGGCGTTTGCAACGGTGCCGTGCCGCTCCTGCGTCGTCGGGTGGACGAGCATGCCGGCAGGTTTGTTGAGGATGAGCACATCATCGTCTTCGCGGCAAATATCGAGGGGCAGTGCTTCGGGCGCGACGGAGGAAACGATGGGGAGCGCGTAGGAGAGCACATCCCCATCCCGGACGGCGGTGCGCGCCGCGATCGCGGGGATGCCGTTCTTGCAGAAGGTGCCGCTGTGCTTGATGCGTTTCCAGAGTCCGCCGGAGATGCCGCGGCTGCGCGTCAAATACGTCTTTGCCGGAAGCTCCATGCCGCCGGGCAGGGAGACGCGAATCTCCGTCATTCGCCCGGCGCGCGGCGCGTGCGGCGCAGCGCAAAGATGATGCGGAAGGAGACGGAGAGGATGATGGCGATGACGGTTGCGAGCGACATACCGCGCAGCGTCACCGTGCCGACCGTGACGCTCGCCGTCGAGACGCCGACGCCCATGACGATGGAGGTGAGCAGGAGGTTCATCGGATTGTTGTAATCCACCTTCGCCTCCACGAGAATGCGGATGCCGGACGCCGCGATCACACCGAAGAGCAGCATGGAGACGCCGCCCATGACGGGCGTCGGGATGCTCTGGATGAGCGCCGCGAGCTTGCCGAGGCAGGAGAGCAGGATGGCAAAGACGGCCGCACCGCCGATGACCCATGTGGAGTAGACCTTCGTGATCGCAAGCACGCCGATGTTTTCCCCGTAGGTCGTGTTCGGCGTCGAACCGAAGCACCCCGAGAAGATGGTCGAGATGCCGTTGCCGAGGAGCGAGCGGTCGAGTCCCGGGTCTTTCGCAAGGTTGCGCCCGACGATATTGCCCGTCACGATGAGATGGCCGATGTGCTCCACGACGACGACGATGGAGGCGGGCAGGATGATGAGGACGGCGCGCAGATCGAATGTCGGCGTGTAGAGCGTCGGAACCGCGAACCAGGGCGCGCTCTCGACATGCGAGAGATCGACGATCCCAGCAGCACAGGCGATCACATACCCGAAGACGACGCCGATCAGAATGGGGATGATCGAGAGGAAACCGCGGAATGCGATGGATGCGAAGATCGTAATCGCGAGCGTCGCGATGGAGACGAAGATCACCGTGGGATCGGTCTTGTCGCCCGTCAGGCCCGCCATGCCCGCGGCCGTCGGCATCAGCTCGAGCCCGATGACCGCGACGATCGCGCCCATCGAGGCAGGCGGGAAGATCACATCGATCCAGCCCGTACCCGCCGTATGCACGAGCAGACTGACGAGCACGAACACCGCGCCGACCACGATGAAGCCGCCGAGCGCCGCCTCGTAGCTGTACTCAGAGAGCACGAGGAAGACGGGCGAGAGAAAGGCGAAGCTCGAGCCGAGATAGGCGGGAATTTTCCCTTTGCAGAGAATCAGATAGAACAGCGTGCCGATGCCGTTGAACAGAAGCACCGTCGCGGGATTCACATGGAAGAGAATCGGGACGAGCACCGTCGAGCCGAACATCGCGAAGAGATGCTGCAATGACAGCGGAATCGTTTTGAGGAGCGGCGGACGCTCCGTCGTATCGATGGTTCTTTGCGGCATGATGATTCCTCCGTTTCCGATGAATGCCGAGGGGCGTGTATCCCCAAAAAGAATTTAGCACAAAACCTATGTGATGTCTATCAGAAGTGTCGAAAGTATCGGGGCAACAAAAAGAACCCTTCACAAAAAGAGCGATAGAATGGTATAATATAAACGAGGAGCGGTGTAGGTGGAACAGGCAAAAAACCGAAATCGTAAAATTGATATCACGGACATGGCGATTGATAAAATCCGAAGCGTGACAATCCCCGGATTTTCGGATGTGCAGAACAGTATACTTCATGGGGCGCATAAAACGGTCTTGTCCGTTTCGCAGAAGCACAATAACAGCGATGAGGTTGTATTGGCCTATAATCTACACGCAGAAGAGCGCGTCGTTGTGTTTGGCGATACGTACCATGTGGATATTGACACGGATAGCCACATGCGTGTATTACAGCGCAAATCGAATGCATATGAGCTGGTCTTGGTGCACAATCACCCGTCCACGGCAAATTTCTCACTTGCAGATATAGATTATTTCATAGCAAACGATTATATCGTATTGATGTCTGTTGTCACAAATCAAGGCGATGTATACGCTTTGTTAAAGACAGGGCAATACGATTATGATACCGTACGGAGCATAGAGCTGGCGCTAGTTCGTAAATATTCTCTTAATGAGCAAGAAACGATTGTGAAAATGTTTTTGAAACTATGCAGTAAAGGAGGTATGGTTTATGTCAAAGGAAAATAAGAACCGTACGGGGATTGATGAGCGTCCTCTGACCGGCGAAGAATTTGAGCGTTTGAGAGCCGGTCAAGCGCTGTACGAACGCATCACCGCTCCGCAACGACCAAGAGAGGACGAACAGTATCAACAGAATCGCGCGGAGATTGCTGTTTGATAAAAAGCGCTTACCATAAAAAATGCCGACAGTGGAGATATGATTCTCCGCTGTCGGCATTTTTACATTGTCATATAGCCTACGCCTCGCGGGGCGTTTTTTTGTGCGCCCCGTTATCGTCCCGTGCTGACCTCGGCGCTCTCCAGACCGAACTCCAGCAGCATCCCGATCAGCTCGTTGCGCGAGCGCCCCGTCTTTGCCGACAGCTCCTCGATGCCGTCGAATAGTTCATCTTTGATGCGGATGGAGAAGCTCTTATAGCCGTCTTCGCCCTTCGGGGGCTTCTTTGTGATGATCAATCTGCTTGTCATACTATATCACCTCTGTCTATATGATACAAAAATACCATATAACATAGTATGATGATCACGATGGTGAGCAATGTGCTTTATAAATAAATATCAAAATAAATATATATACTTATGTTAAAAACAAAAATAACGATATATTGAGTATAGAGAAAAACATGTTATAATTTATGTTGTAAAATATATGGAGGTGAAACAATGAACGTAATGCGTGCAGAACATGCACTCGGGGTGCTGACGGCAGGGATGCCGCAGGAGAAGAAGGGGAAAGCGGAGGAGCGCGGGGATGTGAAAGCGAGCTTTGCCGACGTACTCGCGGCATCGGAGCGGCGTGTGAACTTCTCACGGCACGCCGTACGGCGTCTGGAGGAGCGGGAGATCACGCTCTCGTCGCAGGAGCTGGAACGCTTGGGCGGGATGGTTGACCGCATGGCGGCAAAGGGCGCGCGGCAGGCTCTTATCCTCATGAACGATACCGCGTTCGTGCTCGCCGTGCCGAAACGCACCGTCATTACCGTGCTCGACGGCGAACATGCGAAGGACAACATTTTTACGAACATTGACAGCGCGGCGATACTCTGAGCCGGACCCCGCGGGGAGGCTCCCGGCTGCCCAATGCGTGAGGCAGCGCGCCGCAGAAAGGGAAGGTTGATTCATTATGATGCGTTCTATGTTTTCGGGTGTCTCCGGGCTGAAATCCCATCAGACACGAATGGATGTCATCGGCAACAACATCGCGAACGTCAATACGACGGGCTTCAAGTCGAGCCGCGTGACGTTCGCCGACATGATCTCGCAGACACTTTCTGGCGCCTCTGCGCCCGGCGATACGATCGGCGGCACGAATCCGAAGCAGATCGGGCTCGGTACGAGCGTTTCGAGCACCGACCTTCTTTTTAACGATGCGAGCGTTCAGTCGACAGGCAAGAATACGGATTTGGCGCTGACAGGCAACGGACTGTTTGTCGTTAAACAAGGCAACGAGACCTATTACACGCGCAACGGCGCGTTTGAGTTCGATGCCGATGGAAAATATGTGATGCCCGGTTCCGGTCTCAGAGTGCAGGGCTGGTCGAGGAATAAAGATACCGGCGAGATGAATACAAGAGGAACGCCCAGCGATATTATCATCCCGAAGAACCTCTCTATGCCGCCCAGTGCAACGAAAGAAGTAAAATATACGAATAACCTTAACGCGTCGACCACATCGGCACAGGCAAAGCGGGCGCGCATCACCTATGCGGACGGCACAACGGAGGAGACGGATGCGTATGCACCGAATATCCTCAGCAAGATTGAGATTAGCGGAAAAAGCGCCGGCACCTATGAAGTACCCCGTATCGATGGAAAGACGCCGACATATACACTGGGAAAGATGTTCACTAAACGGACAGATAAAGATAAGAGCGCCATTTGGAAATCAAAAACCGTATCTGCTAAATTCACTACAATCGCCGCTGCAACTAGTCAAAGGGAGTTGGACGTTGCGGTGACGGGAAAAGACGGCACGCCCATGAAAATCAACGGTGGGACGACATTTTCGATTGACAAAACTCAGATTCCGGTAGGCACATATAAGCCGGGGGACACGTTTACAGGGACAGCAGTGATTAAGGGAGCGGTACTGGATACAGCGACCCACACGGTAACGCTGTACTTTGACGCCAATGGGGATGGCACAGGAGCCGCAATCTCATCAGGACCGTTGGCGGGGCTAAAAAGCGTCGTTGTGCCGGAGCCGACGAGCGGCGGTATGTACGCGGTAGGAGGTACTTTTACACTCAAAACGACGATTACAAAAGTTGTCGCCGATGAGGGCGATACGGTAAATCTTGAGAACGGACAAAGTCCCACTCTTAATGCCGCTGACCTCGATATTGCAGACGATATTCCGCAGGAGGTTGGGAAGGATTATACGAAATATATTGCAGGCACCGTAAAGGCTGTAAACGACCATGTCGGCTATTCCTACAAGGGGAAGAAGGTTCAGTCCATTGATCTCCTTGCGGACGACGGGCGCGTGATAAATGGCGAGATTTCAAAGACACTTGCCAACCAACGCGGTATTCCGGGCTATGTGCTGACGCTCTTTAGCGTGTTTGATTCCGAGGGCGGTAAGTTCGATTTGCCGGTGATGCTGCAAAAGACGGCGGACAACAGATGGCAGGCGGTATTCAGTAATGGGTCGACAACCTATAAGTTCAAGCGAAGCGATGGCGTGGAGGTGACGGCGACGCTGAATGCAACCGATATTGTATTCGATACCCACGGTGCTCGGGTGTCCGGTTCCGGGACGATTAACATCGACTATAGCAACGGACTACCCGCCAGCGGACAAACGGTCAAAATGGAGTTTGAGGCATTGACGCAGTATACAGGCAGCAGCACCGTTCATGCGGAGTCTGATGGATATACGCAGGGAACGCTTAGTAAAGTCACCATCGACAGCACAGGCTCGATTACGGGAACGTATACGAACAACGTCAAACGCGTCGAAGCCCAGATTGCCGTCGCGCAGTTTAATAACGCTTCTGGTTTATCAAAGCAGGGCGGCAGTCTCTATCAGGAGACAAACAATTCCGGCGGTGCGCACATCAAGACTGCGGATACTGCGGGGGTTACCGTTACTGCCTCCGCGCTCGAAATGTCAAACGTCGACATTGCCGATCAGTTCTCCGACATGATCGTTACGCAGCGCGGCTTCCAGTCGAACTCGAAGATCATCACGGTATCCGACGAGATGCTCGAAACGCTCATCAACATGAAGCGGTAACATAATATCTCGGCAAATGAAAACGGGGCGATTGCACGAATCAAGGTGCAATCGCCCCGTTTAGTCGTGTTACACGGCGGCTTCTTTTAGGTAGAGCTCGGTGAGCGCGTTCTGTAGGACTTTTGAGATGTTGAGATGCTTCTGTGCGGCGAACGTGTCGAGCCACGCGGGAATCGTGAGGTTCTTGCGGACCGACTTTTTCCCGTATTTCGCGGCGTATGCGTCCATATCGAGGGAGAGGAGGCTGACGAATCCCTCTCCAATCTCGGGATCGGGGCGGATATCGCTGAAATTACTTGCAGGGGGCGCTTTTTTTCCGTCCTCCAGTTCATCCAAAACCCAGCTAGACGCGGCATCTTTACCCATAGCAATCGCTTCGTAGAGACTAGTCCCTTCAGAGACACATCCGGGAAGATCGGGGACAACGACGGTGAATCCTGGATTTACTTCACATGGATAAAAGACAGCAGGATAAACGAGCTGCATATAAATACCTCCTTACGCGGGCTTTATTTAATTCCCGCCGACTTGAGTACAGAATTGACAGTTTTGGGATCGAGATCGCCGGGATGGTTTGGTATCGTTACTTTTCCTTTTTTGGTCGGGTGCCTATAGTGTACGTGTGAGCCGTTTGAACTCTTGCGGAGCTAGCCATCTTTTTTGATGATGCGCTCTAGTTCAATGAACCTCATCTCTTAACCTACTTCTACATAGATTATACACATAATGCGTGTGATTTTCAAGAGGGACGATTGAATGCAGTCAACACGTTCGCCATCTGCGCGCCGTCCACCAGCAGGATTCCTTTGGCTTCTGCATACTGGAATGTATAATCACGATTATTATAATTTAGATTATACAGATGAAAAGGTCTAATGCCAATAAAAAACAAATAGACAGGACTGTTTGTCTGTGCATTTTCAGCACCGACAGACAGTCCTGTGATCTGATCAAAACTATATTATTTTTTTTGTCGTCCTTTTTTGCGCCGCTCTTCGGGGGCGCGTGGTTCGGCGGGAATCGTCTCCGCATCTTTCCGCAGTCCGAGCCATACGAACGCGGCGAGGGCGAGGAGTCCGAATGCGAGGGCCCCCGTCTGTGCGCTGGTGAAGAGTCCGAGGTATTTCTCCGTGTAGTCGCCGCGGAAGTATTCGAGGAAGAAGCGCACGGCGCTATACAACATGACGTAGAGAGCGAAACACTGTCCGCGCGCGTGTCCATAGGCGCGGAACGTGAGCAGAAGGGCGAAGATGACGATGTCGAGCTGTCCCTCCCACACCTCTGCGGGCCAGAGCGCCTGTGCGCCGTAGGTATGATAGGCGAGCGTGCTCTCAGGGTAAAGGATGCCGAAGCTCCCGCCCGTCGGGGCGCCGAACGCGTCGCCGTTGAGGAGGTTCGCACAGCGCCCGAGCGCCTGTCCGAGGACGATGGCGGGGGCGAGGACGTCCATGAGATGCACGGTATCAAGGCCGTGGCGCCGCGTGTAGAGGATGCCGGCCACGACGCCGAGGAACACGCCGCCCTGGATCGCCATGCCGCCCTGCCAGACGTTCAGCAGCTCGGTCAGATGGTCCCGGTAGTAGTCCCAGTCAAAGAAGAACACGTCCCATAGACGTGCGCCGAGGAGTCCTGCAATGCCGCAGTAGATGCCGAGGTCCGCGACGTGCTTTTCATGGCCCTTGCCGTCGGCCTTTGCGAGGAAGTAGGCGACGCCCGTTGCGAGCAGGATGGAGAGCGATATGACGACGCCGTACGCGCGAATGGGGAAATCCCCGATGTAGAAGAGATACTGATGCAAGGGATCCGCCTCTCTACTCAGCTGCAAAGAGCGGCAGCTCGGCGAGGTAGATGATGTCCTCCCGCTTTACGGCGTTCCCCTCTGCGAGGACGGCCGCCTGTCCGATGACCCGGCCGCCCGCCTTTTCGGCGAGACTGTGCAGTGCGGTCATGGAGCCGCCCGTGCTGATCACATCGTCGAGGAGGAGTACGCGGCGCCCCTCGATGCGCTCAATGTCCGTGTTCATGAGATAGAGGCGCTGTTTCCCCATGGTGGTGATGGATTCGTCCTCCACCCAGATGGGATCCTCCATATACGCCTTGACGGACTTGCGCGCCGTGACGTAGTACGGCATGCCGATTTGCCGCGCGAGTTCGGCGGCGAGCGGGATGCCCTTGGTCTCGGCGGTCATGATGATCTCGGTGTCGCGCGGTACTTTTTTTGCGAGTTCCCGCGCGCAGCATTCGCAGAGCTCGACGTCGCCGAGCATGACGAATCCCGCGATGGCGAGGGTTTCGTTGAGATTGAGGATGGGCAGGGTGCGCCTGCATCCCGCGACGGTCAGCTCGTAGAATCGTTTTGCCATTTCGCTCAGAATCCTTTCTCGGTCAGTACGATCTCCAATGCGTTCAGCACGTCGTTCACGTCCTTCTCCGTGATGACGAGCGGCGGCTGAAATGCCATGACGTTGCGCCCGATTCCGTTCTTGCCGACGATGAAGCCGCGGTCCTTGAGCTCCTCGAGTACGATGTCGAGTTCCGTGGCGGCGGGCGTTTTATCTTTGTCCGCCCGGACGAACTCGGCGCCGACCATGAGTCCGAGGCCGCGGACATCGCCGATGATGGGATGGCGCTTCTGTATCTCCTTGAGTCCTTTGCGGAGCTGGTTGCCGCGCGCATCGGCGTTCTCCATGAGGTGATGTTCCTCGATGTACCGAATGACGCCGAGCCCCGCGGCGGTGGAGACGGGGTTGCCGCCGAGCGTCGAGGCGCCGGGCTTCGTATAGCTGTCGGCGATCTTCGCCGATGCGATGAACGCGCTGATGGGGGCGCCGTTGCCGAGCGCCTTTGCCATGGTCATGATGTCGGGCGTGACGCCGAAGTGTTCGATGGCGAACATCTTGCCCGTGCGCGCAAAGCCCGTCTGCACTTCGTCTGCGATGAAGAGGGCGCCGTAGTGCGCGAGAATTTCCTTGACGCGCTTAAAGTAGGCCTTGGGCGGGACGATGATGCCCGCGTTGCCCTGGATGCTCTCCGCGATGAATGCGGCGGGATGCCCCGACGTTACATTTTTAATCGTATCCTCGAGGGCGTTCGCACAGTCGGTGCCGCAGGCGGCTTCGGATTTTCGATGCGGACAGCGGTAGCAGTACGGGTTCGGAACGAAATAGATGCCGCCGACGGGGTTCGGGTCGGTGCGCCACATGGAGATGCCCGTGAGGCTCATCGTGAGCTTCGTGCGCCCGTGCAGGCCGCCGCGCAGGGCGATGAATTCGCTGCTGCCCGTGTAAATCTCTGCGAGGAGCGCCGCGCCCTCGTTCGCTTCGGTGCCTGTGGAGCAGAAGAAAGTCTTTTGGAGATCCCCGGGAGTGATGCGCGCGAGCTGCTCGGCGAGATTGACGAAGTTCTCCGTGAGGTAGATGTTGCAGACGTGCTGGAGGGTATCGAGCTGCTCCGCCACAGCGGCGTTGATCTCGGGATTGCAGTGGCCGCAGTTGATGACGGAGACGCCGGCGAAGCAGTCGAGGTAGCGACGGCCCTCGCTGTCGTAGAGATACTGCATTTCGCCGCGGACGAACTGGCGCGGCTGCCTGTAAAAATGCCCGAGACAGGGCATGATGTATTTGCTCTTTTTTTCGAGAATGGCGGTAGGGCCAATGTATTTTTTTGCGGTTCGGGAGGTGGTTCCCATAGCAAGCCTTTCTGGTCTCAAATGGAATTTCTGCTTTGGCGGAAACGATAGGTGCCGATGCCGAGCGGACGCGGCGCGGTCTCTTTGAGCCGGTCAAAATCGGCGGCATCGAAGCCGTCCGTGCCCGCGGCGAGGCGATCGAGCGCCGTGCGGTAGATGCGGACGATCTCCGCGGTCTGCGCGGGCGTATAGTCCTGTGCCTCGATGCGGTAGGAGGCGATGCCGTTGAACTTCGCGAGGTAGGGATAGAGGCAGAGATCCTTGGCGAAGTAGATGTGATTGCGCCCGTATTGGTCGATGCGGATGGAATGCACGCCGCCCGCCTCGTCGCGCAGCGCGTAGTGAATGTCCATAAGCTCGGGGGCGGAGAGGTCTGTGTAGTTCGGGAGCGACATCGCGGGGAAGTTGTGATCGCAGATCATGGACTCGAAGGAGCCGTGGACGACGGTTTCGATCGGGAGCTGCGCATGCGCGACGATCTCGCGCAGCTGCGCGAAGGACAGCTCGTACGAGGTCGCCGCCATCACGAGGCCGTTTTCCTTGAGGAATTTAGCCGCGAGGTGGTTGAACAGGTTGAACGAGTGATCCGCTTGAACGGGGAATTTCGTCAGCGTCCGCGCGAGCTTCAGCGTGCCGAGGTTGCCGACCATGATGCCGTCCACGGGCAGATCGTTGAGCGCGGAGAAGAACTGTTCGAGTTCGCCGCACTCGCGGCGCATGGTGGTGCGCGGCGTGTGTGCGACGACGCGCGCACGGCCCGCGCTGTAGCGCACGATCTCTGCGTAGTCTGCGAGCTTCCACGGGCGGTTCGGACGCAGTGCTTCGCCGCCGACGTAGATCGTATCGGCGCCCGCATCTACGGCGGCCCGTGCCGCTTCCGGCGTGCCGACGCGTACGCTCAGGCGGCGGTGCGGAGCATTTTTCGCCGCGATGGGCGGTTCTGCGCGGAGGATTTCGTCCGCGAATCCGGCCTCTTCGACGGCCTTGCTGAAGAAACGCGGCTCGCGTTCGCCCGTCATGCCGATGTCCTTGGCAGTCGGCGGACCGAAGGCGAACGTCGTCGTGAAGTCGCGCGCGCGGTTGTCGTAGAGTGTGCGCCAGCCCTCCTCGTCCGTCGTGTAGCCATTCGGATCGGCGATGTAGGCGTCGATCGCGCGGCGGTAGGTCGCGACGAGACGGCGGATGAAGTCCGGCGTGCGCATGCGCCCTTCGATCTTGAAGGAGTAGACGCCCGCCTGGATCAGCTGCGGGATGGAGCGGTACATGCACATATCGTTGAGCGCGAGCTTGTAAGGCCCCGGACTGTCCTCGTCGAGGACGGCGCCCGTCGCCTCGTCGATGAGTGCAAACGGCCAGCGACACGGCTTCATGCAGCGCCCGCGGTTGCCGCTCTGACCGAATACGACGCCCGAATGGATGCACTGTCCGCTCTCGGAGATGCACATGTCGCCGTGCATGAAGTATTCGACCTCGATGCCCGTGCGCGCGCGAAAGAGCGCGAGCTCCGAGAGCGTCATCTCACGGCCGACAACGATGCGCGTGATGCCGTACTCCTTGAGCTTTTCGATGGCGTGCTCGTTGTGCGTGTTCATCATGACGGAGGTGTGCAGCGGCACGCCGACGCCCATCTCGTGCACGAGCTCAAGTACGGCGAAATCCTGCACGAGAATGGCATCCGGGCGAATCTCGTCGAGATAGGAGAGATAGTCACGCAGGGCGGGCAGCTCCTCGTTGCTGATGAGGTTGTTGAGCGTGACGTAAAGCTCCACGTTGTGCGCGTGCGCGTACTCGATCGCGGCCTTGAGGCGCGCGTCGTCAAAGTTAAAGTCCCCTTCGTGGAGACGCATATTGAAATGTTTGCCGCCGAGATAGACGGCGTCCGCCCCCGCCTCGATGCCCGCGGTCATGGCGTCCCATGTGCCGGCGGGCGCGAGCAGTTCGACGGATTTACGGTGTAACAGCATCGTGACAAAACTCCTTTTAATCGGCGCATAGCACTTCGCTGCATGCGGCGTATGCGCCCATATCGCCCATTGATTATAGCAGGAAAATAGATTTCTTTCAAATGAACGAAGCGGCGGGAATTGAGAAACACTATAAAGGAAAGTTTTTTCCGCATTCACCTTGTCAATGAAACGCTTTTCGAGTATATTATATATAGGTTTTATCGCTGTTGCCAGTCATTATAAATTATATCTAGAGTGAATGGTTTCAGCATAATTTTTTTCTCCACGATTATTGTTTCTGATTATTTATTTTTCCTATGTATTTATTTTATCATCTAATGATGGGAGGATCTGTGTATGGGAGAGTTTGGAAGTCTGGGGATTTTCCTCTTGGCGGCGCTTGCGTTCCCCGTCATGGCGCTGGGACCGGCGCTGCTCTTGCAGCCGCGTCGGCCGTCGCCGCAGAAGTACGTTCCCTATGAGTGCGGCGTCGATTCCGTCGGTTCGCCGTATGTGCAATTTCGCGCGGGCTATTTCCTCTACGCGCTGCTGTTCATTGTCTTCGATATCGAGACGGTGTTCCTCTATCCGTGGGCGGTCGAGTTCCGGATGCTCGGTCAGTTCGCGCTGCTTGAGATGTTCGTATTCGTCGGCGTCCTCGCCCTCGGACTCGGCTATGCGTGGCGAAAGGGGGATCTCTCATGGAGATAGCGGCACGCGTGCCGGAAAGCCTGCGGCACAATGTATTTGTTGTGAAGATCGACGAGCTCTTTCGCTGGGCGCACGCCAGCTCGATCTGGCCGCTGTCCTCGGGACTCGCCTGCTGTGCGATCGAGATGATGAGCACGGCGACGGCGCGGTTCGATCTCGCACGGTTCGGTTACGAGGTGTTCCGCCCCTGCCCGCGGCAGGCCGATCTCCTCATCGTCGCGGGGACGCTGACGTGGAAGATGGCCGCGCCTATCGTGCGGCTCTACGAGCAGATGCCCGAACCGAAGTACGTCATCGCGATGGGGGCGTGTACGATCGCGGGCGGCCCCTTTGCGGACTCCTATTCCGTCGTTCCGGGCATCGACGATCTCCTGCCCGTGGACGTCTATATCCCGGGCTGTCCGCCGCGCCCCGAGGCGCTCATCGACGGTATGCTGAAACTGCGTGAGAAGATTCTGCACCCCGAGCGCGTCGCCGCGGAGCGCGCCGTGTGGGCGGCACGGGAGAAAGCGGCGGTGACGGCATGAGAAAAGAATATTTGGCCGCGGAGGCGCTCGCGGGGGTGAGGCTCGCATTTCCGGCAATCACCTACGATGTGGAGGCCGCGCGTCCCGCCGTCTATGTCGGTGCGGACGAGCTGATCCCGCTGATGACGTTCCTGCAAGGCGATACGGCGCTCTCGTTCACGCGCCTTGAAAGTGTGACGGCAATCGATTGGAAGGACCGCTTCGAGACGGTTTATCATCTCTTTGCGCCTGCGGCGCGCCACTGGCTGACGGTGAAGGTGACGCTGCCGCACGATGCGCCGGTCGTGCCTTCTGTGACGGCGGTGTTTCCGGGGGCAGAATTCGAGGAGCGCGAGGTCTACGATCTGATGGGCATTATTTTTACGGGGCATCCCGATTTGCGGCGTGTCTTTCTGCCCGAGGATTTCGCGGGACACCCGCTGCGCAAGGATTTCAAAGCGCCGCCGCCGCTCTCCGTTCCGCATATACGGAAGGAGGCGCCCTGATGCTCAGAACAGAGTCTTATACGCTCAACATGGGGCCGCAGCACCCCTCCACCCACGGCGTGCTGCAGGTGCAGCTCGAACTCGACGGCGAGCGCATTCTAAAGGCAACGCCCATCATGGGCTACCTCCACCGCGGCATCGAAAAGCTGCTCGAAGACCGGACGTATATCCAAGGGCTGCCCTATACGGACCGGCTCGATTATGTGTCATCGATGAACAACAACTTCGGTTATGCGCTGGCGGTCGAAGAGCTGGCGGGGATCGAGACGACGCGGCGCGCGGAGTACATCCGCGTGATCATGGCGGAGCTGAACCGCATCAACAGTCATTTAATTTTTATCGGAACGCTCGCAAACGATCTCGGCGCGTCGACGGGGATGCTTTACTGCTTCCGCGACCGCGAGAAGATCCTTGACATCTTTAACCTCGTCTGCGGCGCGCGGCAGACGTTCCACTACATCCGCATCGGCGGGGTGAAGGAAGATCTGACGCCCACGGCGGAGACGATGATCCGTGCGTTCTTGGGCGAGGTCCCCATATTCCTCGAGGAATACAATAAGCTTCTCACGGGCAACGAAATCTTTGTCCGACGGATTGTGGGAACGTCCCCGATGACAACGGAGGAAGCCCTTCGTTACAACATGACGGGGCCGAACCTGCGCGCAACGGGGCTGCCGTTCGACCTGCGCAAGGTGGACGGATACAGTGTTTACGATGAGTTCGACTTCGACATTCCCGTCGGGGCGCACGGCGACAACTGGGACCGCTATCAGGTGAAGCTGAAGGAGATCGCGGAGAGTGCGCGGATCGTCCGGCAGGCTCTCGACGGACTCCCGGAGGGCGACTTTATGGCGAAGGTGCCGAAGGTCGTGAAACCGCCTAAGGGCGAGGTGTTCAGCCGGACGGAGGGGACGCGCGGGGAGCTCGGGTTCTATATCGTCAGCGACGGCACGCCCAAACCCTACCGCATCCACATCCGCCGGCCCTCGTTCGTCAACATGCAGGGCCTCGACGCGATGTGCCGCGGCATGCTGATCGGCGATTCGGTCGCGGCGTATTCGTCCATCGACCCCATCATGGGCGAAGTGGACTGCTGAGGAAGGAGGGCGATGATGGAACTATCTCTGCTTGCCGCTTTGGCGGCATGGCTGCGCACTCTGATCTATGCGGTCGTGCCCGTGCCGTTCGTTGTGGATTTTGTGATGACGCTCGTCGGCGTCGCGGTGCTCCTCGGCATTATCTCGATGGCGGCGATCGTCTTTACCTACGCCGAGCGTAAAATCTGCGCATTCATTCAGGTGCGCCTTGGCCCCAATCGCGTCGGTGGGCGGTTCGGCCTATTGCAGCCCGTTGCGGATATGCTCAAGCTCATGAGCAAAGAGGACATCATGCCCGCGGGGGCGGACAAGGTCGTATGGGCGCTCTCGCCCGCACTGCTCTTCGTTCCGGCGGCGCTCGTCTATGCGTTCTTCCCGTTCGACGCGGGGGCGGTGCTCGCCGATGTGAACGTCGGCGTGTTCCTGCTCTTTGCAGTGTCCGGACAGGCGGTCCTGCCGTTCCTCATGGGCGGCTACGCCTCCAACAATAAATATTCGTTCATCGGCGGTATGCGCATTGTCGGGCAGATGCTCAGCTACGAGGCGCCGCTGCTCTTTTCGCTGCTCGGCGTCGTCATGTTGACGGGGTCGCTGCGCCTCGACGATATCGTCCAGATGCAGGCGCAAAGCAGCTGGTTCATCTTCATGCAGCCGCTCGCGTTCATCATCTTCCTCATCGCGGCGGTCGCGGAGACGAACCGCACGCCGTTCGACCTCGTGGAGGGCGAGTCGG
>CAUQAR010000004.1:0-30982 GCA_963515775.1 uncultured Selenomonas sp.
GCGCAACCCGCAGCACCTCGACGAAGACTATAAATACCTCACCGTCGATCAGATCGGCGAGATCTGCGCCTGCCTCAAAGAGGATAAAAACACACTCAAACGCCTCCGCAACATCCTCATCGTCTACCTCATGGGTGTCGAGGGCCTGCGCGTCGTCGAAGTCATGCGGCTCTCTGACGAAGACATCGACTGGCAGCGCGGACGCATCGAGATTCGCGGCAAAGGACATGCGGGCATCATCTACCCCTGCGAAGAGACATTACAGCTCCTCAAATCCTATCTCGAGGCGCGCGGCCCCATCCCGCAGGAAAACCGGCTCACGCCGACCATCGTCTCCTGCTCCCCCAACAACGCGCAGGGGCGCATCTCGCGCGTCGGCATCCGCTACGTCATCAACCGCGCCCTCACCGCCGCGGGACTCAAACAGCCTGGCTACGCCTGCCACCTCTTTCGCCACAGCTGCGGCACCAACCTCTACCAAGAGACCAAGGATCTGCGCGTCGTACAGGAAACCCTGCGCCAACGCAGCCCCAAAGTCACCGCAAAATACGCGCACGTCCACGACCGCATGGAGCGGCGCTATACACGCGGGATCACACCGGGCGTGAAGGTGGATGAATAACCGCAGCGCGCAGAGCCTTTCGGCGCCCCAACAACTATATGAATCAATCATCCGCCCCACCGGAACGGCTAAAATACAGAAAGAATAAATTTGTAAAGGAGACGCATGCCATGCAGCTCAACCATTATTTTATCTCCGACATATCGAATCCGCTGCGTCAGGAAAATATCCGAATACAAGCAAAAAAACGCGGCATCACGCCGCACATATTTCCCGTCGATTATTGACCCACTCAGTTATAATTCCCTATTTCTCTTATTTTTCACAACAAGTGAAATAATAAACTAAAAACAGAAATCAAAAACGGAAATTTTAGTTTCTGATTTCTGTTTTTTTAGTTCCTGCATTTCCACTTTTCGTTTTTTGTTACTGCTGGAATACAAGACGTGCGATTCTAAAAGCATCATGATCTCGCAGCTTTTCACGAGTGAGAGGCACTCTCCAGCATCCGTGCAACGATTGCACTGAGGCTGAGCGTTCCATCGTCACAAACTGCCCGATGTCCATTTTGTGCGATCTGCTCCCGTTCCACTTCGTGTTCCAAATAATACGCGACCTTTTCTTTGAGGTCCTCCGCGCCTTCAAAGACGGCGACATCTCTCCCGGGGACGATCCGATCGCCGTAATAATCCCGCGCATCCATCAATTCGAAGCTCCCCGTTGCCATAATATCAAAAGTGCGCGGATTGGGACTCTTATGAAACGCGTCGTGGACGTTCAGACAGATCTTCGCCCGCGCGTAGAGCTCCGCCGCCTGCGCTGGCGGCACCATGGTATTGGTCAGCACACGATACAGATGGGGGAAGCGACGGCGAAATATATATTGCTTCCAAAAGTACCGCGTCTCAAAGAACGGCCCATAGACGCGCATCGTCCAGCCCTTCTTCTCCGCACAGCGCGCCAATTCCTCGAGCAGAATGCGGCGATTGCGAAACGGCGAGCCGATAAAGAGGATATCCGTCGTCTTTTCCTCCGTCGGATGCACCCGCTCATAAACCGACTGATAGCCGACCGGCGCATAGCTCGCCGCAAGACCGAATACATCGCGCAGATAGGCAACATCGCTGTACTCAAAAACGAAAATGTGGGAAAATATGGGCAAAAAAACATTGATGTCCGTACTGCGCTGCAATCCATCCACAAAAAATACAAGCACGGGGCATTGTGCGCGTGCCGCGCATATATCTTCCGGTATGAGGATATCGGCAGGAAGATTGACCGAGAACACGACATCCGGGGCAAATCGACGTAGCATCTCGTGAAACTCTGCTCTTTTTTCCTGCACAAATTGATCTCTGCCGCCATGGAATCCCCAGTCATCTATTTTCTTTCGGTAATAAGAACAGTGTGCAGCATACGGATATGTCACAAAAAATTCTGTCCTATGTCCGAGCGCAGTGAACACATCCCGCATATGTAGGACTTGTTCATTCCACTCACATATTACACAGAGAATCTTCACTCTTTTTGCTCCTCATCATCCCACAAAGATCATTTTAAAAAATCCCTTCGTCCAAGAACATTCTTCCCGTGCACAATGATGCTCGCGAGATGCCTGGAAAGAACAGAATAATCGAGACGTGTTTCAACGAGTTCCCTAGCGCCCCTCCTCATTTGTTCTCGTTTATTCTGATCGCTAAAGATCTCCAAAATCCGATCTGCATAGGCAGTCGCATCTTCCACCGGAACGAGATACCCGTTCACGCCGTTTCGTACGAGATCATCATTGCCCCCAATATCGGAGGCAACAACCGGAAGACCGCAGCCGAACGCCTCGATGAGGGATGTCGGCAGGCCCTCCTGCCGCGAGGGGAAGATATAGCAGTCCGCGAGCCGATAGTAATCCTCCGGATGTTGCTGTTCTCCCGTAACAACAATGGAGTCTGCGAGCTCTTTGCCAAGGCGGCGCAGTTCTGTGAGCAGTTCATGCAGGCCGCCGCCGACGACAAAAAGGCGTGCCTCCGGACAACGCGCATGGATGATGCGCCATACCCTTTGCAGGGTATCGATACCCTTGCGCGGAACGATACGGGCCAAAAAGAGAAGTACCGGCGTATCTTCAGCCAGCCCATGCGCACGACGCAAGTCCGCCCGCTCCTCAGCACGCGGCACAGAAAAGGTTCGCGCATCAATCCCCTGCGGTAGTACCGTGATATGCTCCGCAGGAATCCCGCCGCGCAGCATATATCCATCGGCAATCTCATGTGATATTGCGATATAGTGATCGCATGACGCAAAGATACGGTTACGCCAGTTTCCCTCATCGAATATTTCTTCTTTGATCGTCAACGAGAGTGTCACAGGAATATGCCGCCAATGCGCAAAACGAATGGCCCACACGGCAAACTTTGGCACGCCGATGATATAAAAAGCCTCGATATCCCGATGGGTCGTCATGAGGCGCAGTACGAGTTCCGCGCCGCGCGACGGCTCATGCAGACGCACAAGATCAATGCCGTCGAGATTCTCCCGCCCGCGTGTAAAAAAATACCGTTTCTTGGTAAAAATCGTAACCTTGTGCCCTAGCCTCATGAGCTCCCGCGCATGATTCTCCGCGTGAAACTCGGCCCCGCTTTTGATCGGCAGACCGTCTCGGCTGAACTCTTTTCCTGCGGCGAAATCCTTAACGATCAGACCAATGTGCATGCCTCGTTCCTCCCCCTTCCCACGCATGACGCGCTGTTTTCGTTCCTAGCCTCCAAATATCTAATGCAAGCGGCAAGGACCTCCTCCGGCAGGACATGATAGAGGCAGTCCGGCCGCGGATAGCTCGGGCACTCCGTCTCGCCATAGCTGCATGGACAGCATGGCTCATGGGATGTGAAGACCGTCGCGTGGTCGCTGATGGGATGCCAGCGACGCGGCGACGTACAGCCGAACATAGTGACCATCGGAACTCCTGTGGTCGCGGCGATGTGCGCACCGCCCGTATCCACGGTGATGAGGAGATCGAGCTGCGCATAGAGTGCCGAAAGCTCCATGAGATTCGTCTTGCCACAGAGGTTGTCTATGGATAGTCCGATGCAGTCGATGACCTCGGCAGCGTAATCGTAATCGCCCGGTGCCCCCGTCACATAAAATGCTGCGTCATATTGATCTGCGAGGGCGCGGACAACGGACGCGAAATATTCCTTCGGCCATGTCTTGAGTCCAAACGTCCCTTTAACGCAAAGACCTATCTTTTTTCTGCCCGCCATAGCAGCGGGCGCAAGGATCGCGGCCGCTTTCTCCCGCTGTATCGCGGTGGGTTCGGGAAGTATGGGGCGCTCATGTCCCGCTACGCCGGTAAATCCGCGGATGATTTCCTGATAGGTCTCGGCCTGGAGCACGTCGTCAAGATCGTGCGTGATAGACACAGTATGTGTATAGAGCCATGTGACGCGGCTCGGTCGGTCGTCAAAGACGCGTGACGGGCCGACGCGGACGGGAATCCCGGCCAGCAGGCAGAGAAGTGCAGGGCGTAGCTTGCGGTCGAAGGATACGGCAAGATCAAAATTCCGCGCGCGCAGCATACGCACCATATCCCACATCTTGCCGAGCGAATTCTGTTTCGCCTTATAGTCAAATAGAATGACGTCATCGATGAGCGGATGATGCTCGATGACCTCGCGCACGATCGGGCGCGCAAGCATCGTCACACGGGCGTCTGGATACGCTTTTTTGAGAAGCGCGATGGCACTCGTCGTGAGGACCACATCGCCGAGGTTGACCAGGGCGTAGACGAGGATGTTCCGATAGGTTTTCATGTCTCCTCCGTGCATATCACACATGGTCCATATCCGGCGATTCCCCCGCGAGAATACGCGCAGAAACCAGCGTTATGCCCGCGATGATCCAGTATTCCCGCATGATCGGCACCTGATTCATATTCGTGTCGGTCATCCCCTCGAGCAGTAACCCAACGAGTGAGAGCATCCCCATCATGCCAAAGGTAAACACGCCCTGCCCGCGTGCAGCGCGATGCAGCCGGTAAAACCGCAGCAGAAAATACCCATGCAGCAGAAAAAAAACCAGCATGCCGAGCAGGCCCTCTTCGCTCAGCACCTTGAGGAAAATATTGTGCGGGTGTCCGTGCCCCCGCTCCTTTGCGTCCGGCGGAAAGTACGGCCCGTTATAGAGCGGTCCATACTGCTCCTGCCCGACGCCCGTCAAGGGGTACGCCTCGAAGAACTGAACGGCAGCCGCCCACATGTACCTGCGCTCGCTGTTGCTCTGATAGTTCGGATCTCCAAGGGTCGATAGGCGTGCCGTCATACCGGGGAGTACAGCCACCAGCAGCCCAAAGCACAGCAGCGCCACAGCCGCGCCTTGCACGATGCGCCGGCGATGCCGTCCGCTGAGCAACACAAAGAATGCACACACCCCAACAAAGGCAATCCAGGCGCCGCGCGTCTCCGAGAGGAGCAGCATCGGCAGACCGGAAAGACTCACCGCAAGGGCAATCCGCCGCTCCAGCGGGCGTAGAATATCGCGTGTCGCGGCAAAAAGCGTCACGGGGGTACACATCAGTAGGAACGAACCGTAGAATGTCGGCGAATGGCAGAATCCACTGGCACGCTGATGCAGTATGATGTATTGATACAATCCATAGATATGGTTCACTGCCAGGAGAAAAACGAATGCGAGCAATAGGTACCGCAGCTGCGCCTGCGTGCGCAAAAATGCGAGCGGAAACAGCAGCGGCAGGATGCGGTGCAGTTCCGCCGCAATCGCACGAAAGCTCTCGGCAGGCTGCAACGAGCAGGCAGCGGCGATGGCCTGTAAGGCAAAGTAGACAACAAATACACGCGCAAGCGAGCGATCCTCCGCCGTAAGGCGCCGCCGGCATCCGCCACCGGCCAATAGGAGCAGTGTGCAGAGCCCGATCAGCACACTCGCGGCCCCCGTCGAGATGTTCGCGGCGAGCACGAGCAGGACGAGGAGTTTATAACCGTGCTGTTCAGAGAACTGACGCATCATCCGAATGACTCCCATCTGCTTTGAGAATTTCCCGCATGCGCCGTGCGATCTGGGCATCGATTTCATCGAGGAATTCATATCTCCGTCGGTAGACCGCACGTTTTCGTGTGGGAATCTCCTCCATGGTTTTGCGCGTTTCCACGAGCGGCAGCTCATAAAAGCGCGTATCGTCCGTCACATGTCCGCCGACCTCAGTCCAAAATGCGCCGAAATCGGTCTTGAGCTTACGGTCGAGGCGCACATGGTTATTGGCATAATAGCCCGCATTGGAGACGGCGAAGATTCTCTGTACACCGAGAGAGCGCGCCACCGCCTGCGTCATAAAGAGGATGAGGTTCTTCGTGCGGAACCGATGTGCACGCTTGGTCATCTCACGGACAAAATCCCGCGCGTTGTCCGTATTCGGCCCCTGCATCGCACCGATGGTAAGTGACGCTTCTCCCGACGGGGCTCTTCCGAGCCAAAATATGATCTGATAAAGATGCACGCCGTCCACATCCATCATCACGGCGAGCAGCCCCTCCTTGCGCTGCCCCGGCTCAAACTTCAGATAGGTGTGCCAGCGCATATCCGTATCGGCGGCCTGCCAAATTTCATGAACGCCGTCATAGGCGAGTCGAACAAAATCCTCCGGCCGGACGCGTCGCTCCATATGGGCATAATGTGCGCGAATGAGCGCACTGCGGGCGCATACCGTTGAACCGCAGTAAAAAAAAGCGCGCGTTGCCTGCTCTAGTATAAACGGTTGTCGCGCGTAAAGTGCGCGGCGGGTTTCCGTCTCAAAAAAGAACCGGTACAGCGTGCGCAGCTGCCTCCAGTGCAGGATCGAGCGCACCATAAAAACCATAGCACGGTTGCGTTCTCGCGTGTGATTGAACCGATAGGCACGACGCGCAGCATCATAAATCTCTGCCAGCATGAAATCTCCCCTATAGGACGACGGCAATACACAGGATGCAGCTGTATTCAACGGCTCTCGCCGCTCGGCGAAAGGAGCGCCGCGAGCCGCTGTGCAAACAGACGCGGCGCATAATATTCCCCCGCACGCACAAGTGCCGCACGGTAGCTCTGTGCGTTCACATCATAGTCATTGATGAATGTCTCCAACGCATGCCCGAGGGCCTCCATATCTCCGCTGGGAAACGTCATCCCGATCGGAAACGCTGCAAGCACCTCGGGGTTCATATCGTCGCTCACGAGAACCGGTTTTTGGAATCCGATTGCCGTAAAGAGCATTGCTCCCCAATGGTAGCGATAACGCGGCGCAGAGTACGGCATGAGGAGGGCGTCCACACCGGCGATCGCGCGCTGCCAAGCCGCCCCGATAAGCCCTTGATGCAGAAACTCGATGCCGTGGCCCTCGTACGCCGCGATGAGGCGTTCGAATGCCGCCGCATCTGCATCGTGCATGGTCGATCCTTGAACGAGTAAGCGGACGGGGCGCGTATAGCGCCCCGCAATGTAGACACGCAGGAGATCCTCCAACCGTTTTTCCCTGCGAAACTGCCCGAAAAACCCGATCGTGAGTGGTTCGTCCCGCCGCGGCAAGGGCCGCGGTACGTCCGCAATATCGCGCGGAACAAATGTCGGCGGCCGAAGTATATGAATATTCCTGCGCCACTCGCCAAAGATCGTATCGCAAAAGCTGATCACCGCCGGTCGAATGTTGGTATACGCCGCCAAATGATCCGCCTCACGCAAAAACTTCGGCGCTTCATCCGGATTCATCCCATGTTGAATAAAGGCGATCGGACAGGGAGACCGGCGCAGAACGCTGCGCGTAAGCGCGCGCAGATAACGGTAAGTCGATGTGGGAACGATGAGTGCGTCGAACGCCCCCGCCTGCGCGGCTGCATACAGCTGCCGGTACCAGCCGAACCGCCGCCGTTCGCGCCGGACGGTGAGAAACATTTTCCTGAGCCCCCGAACGCTTGTATATCGAACAGGTGCCCCGGACAGATATGTCACAGGCACATGGTAATCCACGCCGCATTGGAATCCTTCCGGCACATAAAACGAGACCTCATGCCCCAAGGCCTTGAGTTCCTCGATGAGGATGCGATCAAAATCCACCTCATGCCCGCCGGGCGTCATGATGTTCTCAAAGATAGCAATGCGCACGTTTTCCTCCGTTCCGCCTTGTTCCTTTGTTCTGCCGTTCACCCAAGCGCTCTCTGCACGAGCTCACACAAATCTCCGCCCTCATACAGCACACCGCGAACGCCTGCCCGCGCCGCACAGGCGATGTCGCGCGGCGCATCTCCGATCATGAGGGAGACCGCGGGGTCGATGTCATGCTCACGCAGAGCGCGCAGAAGGAGTCCCGGCGCGGGTTTGCGGCAGTCGCAGTCCTTCCTGTAGGCGGGAATCTTAGCCTCGGGATGATGCGGGCAGTAGTAGAACGCGTCGATATGAGCGCCGTATTTTCTAAGCTCTGCATTCATCCAATCATGCAGACGCGTGACGTCACTCTCGGGGAAGTACCCGCGCGCAACGCCGCTCTGATTCGTGACGACGATCGCGAGATAGCCGTGCGCATGCACCCACCGCAGGGCGTCAATCGCGCCCGTCGTCCACACGAAGTCCGCGGGATCGTGGAGATAGTCCACATCGACGTTGAGCGTACCGTCACGGTCAAAAAAGATCGCCTTATTCTTCAGCATAGGAAAAATAGCCGCCCGCGTCGAGGAAGGTGCAGTATTCCCGCACCGCCTCCTCCAACGGGGTAAAGCCGCCGTTATAGCCGACGGTCATAAGGGCCGTGAGATCGGCCTGCGTGTAACTTTGATATTTACCGCGCAGCACCTCCGGGAAGTCCCGATAGGCGATCTCTCCCGTGCCGAGCGCTGCAATGACGGCACGCGCGGCCTCGTTGTAGCTGTGTGCCGTTCCGGTGCCGCAGTTGTAGACGCCGCTCTCGCCGCCGTTTTCCCAAAACCAAAGGTTGACGCGCACGACGTCCTTCACATAGACGAAGTCGCGTTTCTGCTCGCCGTCCGGGATGCCGTCCGTCCCGCGGAAGAGGCGCGCTTCGCCCGTCTCCTTGATCTGATGATAAAGTTGGTAAAAGATCGACGCCATCTTTCCCTTGTGATGCTCCTGCGGACCGTAGACATTGAAATATTTCAGTCCGACGATCTGGCTGCGCGCCTCCGGGATCACCTGCCGCACATAGCGGTCGAAGGCCAGTTTGGAATAGGCGTACGGGTTGAGGGCATCCTCGCACCGATCCCCCTCGGTGAACCCGTTCTTTCCCCCGCCGTACGTCGAAGCCGAGGAGGCGTAGAGGAACGGGATGCGCGCCCCCATGGCAAAGTGCAGGAGGGCCTTGCTGTAAGCATAGTTGACCTTCATCATGTAGTTGACATCGTACTCCATCGTGTCCGAGCATGCGCCCTCATGAAAGATCGCGTCGATGTCCGTCCCGTCAAAATCACCTTCCTCAACGAGCCGCAGGAAGTCGTCCTTATGCTGGTAATCGATGAAATGTAGGCCGCGGAGATTCTTATAGTTCTCACCGTCCTTCAGATCATCCACGATGAGGATGTCCGTGCGACCGCGACGATTGAGCGCATGGACGATATTGCTGCCGATAAAGCCGGCGCCGCCGGTGACGATAATCATGCGTGTTCTCCTTCCTGACGGTCGAGCACCTGCAGCAGCTCCTCACGGCTGACCGCATAGGTGCCGAGTTTTGATACGACGACGCTGGCCGCGAGGTTCGCAAGATACGCGCCGTCGGAAGGTTTGAGACCGCCGGCGAGGGCGAGGCCAAAGACAGCGATCACCGTATCGCCCGCGCCGGAGACGTCGAATACCTCCTGCGCGCGCGTCGGGATGTGAACCACCTCTTCGCCGTGGATGAGCGACAGGCCCTTGGACGAGCGCGTGAGAATGACGTTTCGTATGCTGAATTTGCGCATGACGTAGCCTGCGGCCTTTTCCACGGGAAAATCCTCGTTGGCAATCGGCTCGAGGAGAACGTCGTTGATCTCCTTGAGATTCGGCGTGATATAGTCGGCATCCTTATACTTGGCCCACTGATTGCCCTTGGGATCAATGATGACGGGGACGCCGTGGTCATGCGCGGCGCGGATGATATGCTGGCAGGCGTGTTCCGTGCACGCGCCCTTGCCATAGTCGGAGATGATGACACAGTCCATGCTCTCGCTCAGCTTCCGATCGATGTAGCGGAGATACTGTGTTTCGTCGTCTCCGGTCACGGGGCTGGCATCCTCGAAGTCGAGGCGCAGCATCTGCTGATGTCCGCCGATGATACGGATCTTGGTCGTCGTCGGCCGGTCTGTGTGAACCAGGCCCGCATAGTCAATGCCGCGTGCGGTAAGCTTATCCAGCAGCGTCCTGCAATGGGCATCGTCGCCGACAAAGCCCGCCACACTAACATTCGCCCCAAGGAGCGCAATGTTGTGCGCGACGTTCGCCGCGCCGCCAAGCGTCTCGCGCGTCCCAGTCACATGCGTGATCGGCACAGGCGCCTCGGGCGAGATGCGCGTGACCTCGCCGGAATAGTATTTATCGAGCATTACATCGCCGACGACGAGGATATTGCTGCGCACGCTCTTTTCCGCAACGACCGCGCGGATTTTTGTCATGTCCATGAAACCGCTCCTATCTTGCTCCCATACTGACGACTGCGTTCAATAACTATTGTTGTATATTGTACCGAAACTTCGTGCAGACTGCAAGTCTCGCACGCCGGCTACACGGAAAAGGACACGAATACCCCAACTTTTTTGCTCAATACCCCAACTTTTTTTGCTCAACAGCCTAACTTTTATAGCGATCCTGTTATTCTATAAGGATACGTTAATTCTTGCGCTGATAATATACGATCCGCCCTTTGCGTACTCTTTCTACTAGATTCTTTTTGAGCAGTCTCCCCACGGCAGTCCGAGCTCCTTCATCTGACGTAATTCGCGTAATCTCTTTGACACGCTTTGTCGTGATAAAGTCGTTCTCACAGAGATGCTCATAGATCAGCCGATCGGTCGGATTGAGCGCGAGCGCCTCCGACACAGAGATTTCGCGCTCGGGTGCCGACGCCTCGCTCTGATACGCCCGATTGAGACAATATGTCGTCCAACGGCCTTTATGATTCATTAACAGCAGGTGCCGTTTCGTCAGCCCATAAAGCATCTTTCCAATATCCGTTGGATGAATATCCAGCAATGCCTGTAACCGCGTATTACTGACCTCGTTTTCCAAATATGCCGTGGATAAAACGATCTGTTCGTTCGCCGAGGCTTTCACATAGGCTTCCCCAAACAGCGGATGTAAAAACTCCGTGCATTCCAGCGGCATCGCCGAGACGGTCCACAGCTTCAGCTCCACTGCGTGTATATCGGGATTGTCGCTCAAGTCAGGTTTGCGCCAATTCTCTTCTCCCCATGCCGATAGAATCGTTGGAACCCCCGAGCCGATGTTATCACCCAGCCCAATCATGCGAAAAACGATGAATATGTCTCTCACACAGAATTTGGAAGTTTATGCTCCGCTTTTTTGCACTCCAAAGGAAGTCGTTCACCGTAGCGCAAAAGATCTTCCAGTTTCTGCATGTATATTTCGCCTCGTTTATAATTCGTTGCAACGTTTGCAGCTCATTGGGATACGGTCAAACTGCGCGTCAAGAGATCCGTTAGCGAACCAAAAAAATCATCTGCTCTCAGGCAGAGAGGATTTCACGACGCGTCCCGCAGCCCCGGGCGGCGAGAGCGCGAAGCGGCCGTCCGGCTGCATCTCGACGACACGTGTTTCAAAATGCGTCGGGCGCGGCAGTGTGTGCGCCGGCTGCCCGCCGGTCTCGGCGAGGATCACGTCCGCATATTGTAAAATAAGTTCGGGCGGCATCCTCTTCATGCACATCATGTGTTCGTCGCCCGCGAGCGGGCATTCGTGGATGCGGCAGGGGTGGCATGGAACGGGCGCGCGCACGGAGATGCTCTTGGCATCGTAGGGGTAGAACCCCGGGATGGGCGATGCGCCGAACATGCACAGGACGGGGACATTCATCGCGACGCCGACGTGCATGGGCCCGGAATCCGTCGTGATGAAGAGGGCGCACCGCCGCAGGAGTCCTGCGAGTGTGCCGAGCTTTACCTTCCCCGTA
Organism: uncultured Selenomonas sp.; assembly: GCA_963515775.1. Classification (GTDB taxonomy): domain Bacteria; phylum Bacillota; class Negativicutes; order Selenomonadales; family Selenomonadaceae; genus Centipeda. The sequence continues at coordinate 11,709 of CAUQAR010000004.1, forward strand.
AAGATATGCAGGTGCGGGTGCGCCCGCTCCCGCATCTGCGCGATACAGGCGTCTACAATCTCGACGTCCATCGGCCCGCCCATCATGGCGACGTGATAGCCGCGCGTGAGATAGGTGTCGGCGACGGCAGCGAAATAACCGGACTCCCACCGCTTCGTCCGCCAGCTCGCGCCGATATTGAGCGCGATGACCTGATCATCCGGCGCGAACGCCGCCGCCCAGAGCCGCGCCGCCTCTTCCTCCGCTGCGGGCGGCACCCGCATCTCGAGTCCCGCGTCGCCCGCCTCTCCGATGACGCCCGCCTCCCGGAGCGCCGCATAATGCGAGTGTACTTCGTGCATGATCCGGTTCCGGCTGGGACTGACGGTATCAAAGGCGAGCGCAAAGCCGGGCTTTGCGTAGCCGACGATGCGCCGCCCGCCCGAAAGCGCCGCGAGCGCGGAGGCACGCTCGTTGCGGTGGAGATTGATCACGAGATCGTAGTACTCTTTCCGCAGCTTCATCGCAAAGCGCAGGATGCCGGGGAGGCTGTTGTCCCGCCCCTTTTTATCGATGAAGAGGCAGGTATCGACATGCCGATTCTCCCGCACGATATCGGCGAGCAGTTTGTCCGCAAGGAGCGTAATGCGGGCGGCGGGATAGCTCTTCCGCAGCGTCCGCAGCACGGGCGTCACAAGCATGAGATCGCCGAGGTGCATGAGGTTGATCACGAGGATGTTTTGATACATGCTCGTCTCAGTCCTTTGCCGTAAGGTAATACAGCTTCACATATTTCGCCATGGTATAAAATCCATGGAATGCAGCGAGAATAAAGCCGAGTCGCCCTTCGAGAAATCCCAGCTGAAAGATATAGGATCGTATAAACGCGAACGGCGGATCGAATAAAATCCTCGCCATGGAACAGTGCTTGCCATCCGCGTGCCGGCGCTGTGCCATCAGTGTGCTGTATTGATTCATTTTTTGAAAATAGCGGTCCCAGCTCGTATAGGTGTAGTGATAGAGCACGCCGTCAAGGCGGCGCAGGGGCAGTTCGGTCACCACGCGTTCGTGAATGCTGCCCTCCCAGCGCACGGCATCACGCGGGTAAAAGCGGAGGGAATCGTCAGGATGATGTGCGCCGTAGCGCATTTTCTGTCCAAAGACGATATTGACGCGCTTCACTTCATACGCGGCACGCGCATTCTCCGCAGCGATGCGCCGCATTGCCGCCCCCGCCGCAGGGCTGACGCGCTCGTCGGCGTCCAAATAGAGAACCCATGCGGCGTCTGTCTGCGCAAGCGCAAAGTTGCGCTGCGCGGCGAAGTCACCCGCGAGCGCATGCGAAATGACACGCGCCCCTGCCTCCGCTGCAAGCGTGCGCGTGCGATCCGTGCTGCCGTCGTCGATCACGAGGACTTCGTCGGCAAAGGCTGCGCTCTCGATACATGCGGCAATATTCGCTTCTTCGTTGTGCGTTAAGATCAGCACTGCGATCTTCATAGGTCACTCCCCCGCGCGGCAGTCATCCGCAATGCCGCGGCCGCGATCTCTTCCGGCGCGACGGCAAGCCCGACGGGCGCAGGCCCCGCGTTTTCAACGCGCGCTGCCCGCAGTACGATATCGTCCTTTCCGCGCGGGCCCCACACATGCGGATCCGTGGGGCCGAACAGTGCAATCGTCGGACACCGCAGCGCCTGTGCGATGTGCAGCGGTCCCGTATCAACGGTGATCATCAGCGCCGCCCCCGCGATGAGTGCGGCAAGCTCCGCGAGGGTCAAATCGCCGCCAAACACCTGGGCCTGCGGAAGCTCCGCCCGCTGCGCGATCTCCCGCAAGGCCGCCGATTCTTTCCGCCCGCCGACGAGGAACACCGTCATATGGTCCCGCAGGCAGCGCACCAGCGATGCGGTACGCTCCGCCGAGAGGCTCTTTTCGGCATAACTGCCGATAGGACAGATGACGATGTATCTGTCCGCGCGTGTCAGCGCGCGTGCCGTACAGAGCGTCCGAAGAGATGCTACGGCCGCCGCGGGCACTTGAAGCGCCAGAGACGTATCATCCGGCGCCGGGATACGAAGTGGACGGAGCACGTCCAACTGGTTCTCCGACTCGTGTCTCTGCCCGTCGCGTACGGGCACCACCACATCGGTCAGGAAAATCCCCGCGTGCTGTGCACGGTACCCGATGCGCCGCGGAATGCGCGCCAGCCACGCAAGCGCCGCGCCGCGCACGGCAAAGTTCATGCAGATCGCCATGGTGTAGGCGCGTCCCCGCAGCGCTTTTGCCATCCGCCACATACCGCGCAGGCCGCGCCGGGCCCCTCTCTTATCGTAGACGAGCACCTCGTCCACAGAGGGATTCATCTCCGCGACGGGTGCGGCAACGGGCTGTACGAGCAGGGTGATCCGGCTCGTTGGATAGGCCGCGCGCAGCGCGCGCAGTGTCGGTGCGGCGAGGAGCACGTCGCCGATGAAGGCAAGGTGTATGACGAGTATGTTTTCCTCCACCGCTCCAACGCTCCTTCATAAACGCCCACAGCATCCCGTCCGCGCGGGCCAAACGGAAATATGCTTGATCAGCCGATCTTCTTGATCTGCGCGGCAACCATCTCCGGCGTAATGACCGCAAGGCAGTCGAGGCCCTTCGGGCAGGCGCGCTTCCAGCAATACCGGCAGGGGCGGTCGACCTCGATCGCGTGCGCCGGCTGTCCGTAAGGGCCGTTGCGGTTGGCATCCGTGGGCCCCATCAGCATGATCGTCGGTGTGCCGAGACCCGCCGCGAGATGCACGGGCCCCGTATCGCCGCCGACGACCGCCGCGGCGCGCCGATGAATATGCGCGAGCTGCTTGAGGCTCGTCTTTCCCACGAGGCTGACGGGCGGGACCGCAGTCTCTGCCATGATGTCATGCGCGATCGCCTCGTCGAGCCGACCGCCGCCCACGAGCACGGGGATGATTTTCCTATTGTAAAGCCAATCCGAAAGCGCCGCAAAATGTGCCGGGGGCCAGCGCTTATTCGGCCAGTTCGCACCGACCGCGAGGACCGCGAAACGTGCGCCGGCCGGCACGCCCTCGCGCAGGAGCAGGGCATCCGCCGCGGCGGCCTCGCGCGCCGTCACCGCCACAGGGAAGACGACGCGCTCCACGCGGCAGCCGAGGGCGCGCGCGACGTCAAGATACCGCTCGACGATATGCCCCTCTGCGTGCGCGCCGCACACGGGACGACTGACGAGATGACTGAACTCGCGCATGTTGCAGGTGCCGACGCGCCGCCGTGCGCCCGCGTTCCAAACGATCGCCGCGGATTTAAAGAGCCCCTGCAAATCCATGGAGGCGTCATAGCGCCGGGCGCGCAGTCGTTTGCGAAACGGTCCGATCTCCGCGCAAAAACCGCGCATGCTCCGAAATTTTTGTTTTTCAAAGAGGATGATGTCGTCGATGTAGGGATTGCCTTTTAAAATATCGTATGCTGCGGGTTCGACCACCCACGTCAGATGCGCCTGAGGGAACGTCTCCTTGACCGCGTACGAGACGGGCAGCGCATGGATCACGTCGCCGATGGCGCTGAGTTTGACGACCAGGATATTCCGCATCACGCGCGCTGTGCCTCCTCTAGGTTCTCCCCGCCTTTTTGATGATATTCGTCGTGGATTTGCCCGGGACAAGCGGGATGAAGGCGACTTCTCCGCCGTACGATTCCACGATGCGCGCCTCCGGCAGGGTCTCCCGCGTATAGTCGCCGCCCTTGACGTAGACGGCGGGACGCACCTTCTCGATGAGAGCCTCCGCCGTATCCTCGCCGAAGAGGACGACGTAATCGACAGACTTCAGCGCGCCGACGACTTCTGCGCGGTCGTTCTCGCCGTTAACGGGACGCGTCTCCCCCTTGAGCCGGCGCACGGACGCGTCGCTGTTGAGCCCGAGCACGAGACAGTCGCCGCATGCGCGCGCGGCCGCGAGATAGCGCACATGCCCCGCATGCAGGATGTCAAAGCAGCCGTTGGTAAAGACGACGCGCTGCCCCGCCGCACGCAGCGCCGCCGCAAAGGATTCGATCCGATCCGCCGGAATCAGCATGTGCATGCTCCTTTCGCCCGCGCCGCCGCCATAACGACGGTACGCAGTTCCTCCTGCGACACGGTCGCCGTCCCGTACTTCCGCACGGCGATGCCGGAGGCGTAGTTGCTGAGACGCGCTGCGGTGCGCGGCGCAACGCCCGCCGCGAGGGCGAGCACCATCACGGCGACGCAGGTGTCGCCCGCGCCCGAGACGTCGTAGATCTCGCTGCGGTCGCTGACGGGGATGTCCGTCGCCGTGCCGTCCGCGAGGAACAGCGTCATGCCGTCCGCGCCGCGCGTGATGAGGACGCCGTCGGCAGCAAGGCGGCGGCGCAGTTCGTGTCCCGCCGCGCGGATGTCCTCCGCCGTGCGCAGGTCTCGTCCGAGGGCCGCGGCAAGCTCGGCGTCGTTCTGCTTGACATAACCGACGCCCTCGTAGCGCAGGATGTCGTAGCGCGAATCCACGATGCTCGGGATCCTCGCCGCGCGCGTCTCGTCGATGACCATACGCGCCATGCGCTCTGTGACGGTCCCCGTGCCGTAGTCGGAGAGGACGACGCCGCGCACCTGCGGCAGCAGCGCGCGGATATGATCGCACAGCGCCTCCTCCGTTTCCCGTACGAGCGGCGTATGCCACGCGCGGTCGACGCGCACGATCTGCTGGCTGACGGTCGCCCGCCCGCCCGCGATGATGCGCGTCTTTGTGATCGTCGGATGCGCCGCATCGCGTACGAAGCCGCCCGTTTGCACGGCGTTTTCTCCGAGCACCTGCATCAGCCGATCGCCGCTCGTATCGCGCCCTACGACACCCACGGCGTACACTGTGCCGCCGAGGGTGGCGGCGTTATTCGCAACGTTGGCGGCGCCGCCCGCAACGACGCGCTCCTCCATCTGCTCGAGGACGAGGACGGGCGCCTCGCGGGAAATGCGCGAGATCCGCCCGTCGAGATAGACGTCTGCGACCATGTCGCCGATGATGAGGACGGGCGTGCCTGTGATCGCTGCAATCGCATTTACCATGGCGTGAACTCCCATTTGATCTTGAGCGAGTTTTGCTTCGAGCGCCAGCGCAGGATGATCTGTGAGCAGTGCAGATCGTGGAACCAGTAGTAGTCCACGTCGGTCCATGTATGCTGCACGGGCGCATACTTGCCGCCGACGGCGATCCGGTTGTTCTTGTCGATGCGGTAGCTCATGCCCAACTGAACGGTCTTCGCATAGTCCTCTTGATCAAAGGCAAAGAGCGCGTTCTCTTTGGTGCTCTTCGTATAGACGTAGCCGGCGTAGGCCGCGAAGCGGTCGTTGAATTCCTTCGTGAGGAAGGCGCTCGCGTTCAGCCCCCGCACGCGCGAGTGATTGTAGCTCTCGCGCGTGACGGAATAGCCCGCCGCGAGATCGAGGCCGAATCCGTGGAGCGGGATCGTGTCGTGCGCAACCGAAATGCCGTAGACCAAATGGTTGCTGTGCACGCCGCTGCCGTACCAACGGCCGTACTCGGAATACAGCTGGTAGCTGATCGGGCTCTTGCCGAGCCGCTGTCCGTAACCGAGGATGAGCGACGGTTCCTTTTTGATCCACTCGTTGTCGCCGTCCTCGAAGTTGCCGTAGGTCAGGAGCGCGCTCCCCCCGCGGTTTTCCCATCCCAGATCGTAGTAACTGCGCCATCCTCTCTGCGTCGTCACGCGAAAATGTGCGGCGGCGGTCACATGCGGCGCGATCGACTGCTCGATGGTCTGCGCGAGCCATCCCCCGTCGTCGCTGTCGTAGCCGGCGCGCGGAAAGTTCTGCTGGATGGGATGCGCGATGTCCACCTCGTGGCGCTTCTTCGTGAAGATCACCTTGTTCTTCAGCCAGAATTTCACGTTCGTCAGCACCATGCGGTCGCCGGGGTAGAGTTCCGCCACATCGGCGCTCAGATGATAGTCGGGCTTTTCGGCGCTGCACTTGGTCTGCGTGCCGTCGTAGACGACGATCTTATCCGGATAGAACTCGAACCGCTTGCCGGTCATATAGTAGGCGCCGACCTTGCCGCTCGCCTCCGCCATCGTCCCCGTGCGCTTTTGATAGTTGTAGTTGATGCGGTAGCCGTCGAGCGTGACGCGCGTCTGTCCCTCGGTGAGCTGCAAGAGGTGCGCCTTGTCCGGGATGGAGACGTCGCCGCTGACGGTATTGCCCTCGACGTAGTCCCCCTGAAAGCGCCGCGCGGCCAGCTGCACGATATCCACATGCCCCTTGGCGACAAAATCCCCCGTGCGCTCGTCATAGGTGAGATCGTCGCCCTCAAAGGCGATCGGCGAGGGCTGCGTCTCATCGACGGGATGGCGCAGGTACCGGCGCATCGCCGCCGCGTCGGCGAGCAGCTTCTCCTGCTCGGGCGTGAGTGCATTCGCACGCGCCTCGCGGCGGCGGTTCTCGATGAAGTCCAACCGCTGTATCCCGGTTTCGCCGTCTCCGCTGTAAGAGGCCTCGGCCCCCATGGGAAGAACCGCGCAGACCGCGGACAGCGCGAGCAAGACGCGCGTTTTCAAGGCTGTGGTCATCGGCGCATTCTCCTGTCTTTTCAAAGTCGTTTCACGCATTATACTACACCATAAAGGGAATTTTCGCAACAAAAAGGGCCGCGGCGCATGCCGGCAGAGCGCAAGATAAATTTGACGCGCAAAAAGATTTCCTCTATAATGGAGCGGACATGAAAGAGGATGTAGGATCAGAGATTCCTGAAGGAGGCGGCCATACGGATGCGGCGTTTAACGGTGCGCGGATTTCTGTTGACCGCGCTCGCGCTCTTCATGAGCATCGGCCTATGCGAGGCGGCGGAAGACATGCGGTTCGTGGATGCGGATGGCGACACGGGCTACTATGTGGATGCCGCGACCATCGTCCGCACATCGGATGCGGAACGCGACGCCGTGGTCGCCGTCGTCAAGGCGGCGGAGAATCGGCGCTACCTCTACCGCATGCGCTTCAACCGGGAGAAGAACACCTATCAGATCTTCTCGACACAGGTAGAGGTCTACGACACGCGCGAGGTCCTGCGCACAATGCAGGGCATGGACGCGCCGCAGGCCTACACACAGGGTTCGCCCATGCGGAGCATCGTCGACTTCATCGAGGAATTTTTAACAGAAAAACAACAAACGGCAAAGTAGGAGGATGATCAATCCATGCGACAGAAAATCTGCGCGCTCGCGCTGACCTTCGTGCTCATGCTCACGTCGGTGGGCACGGCATTCGCGGCGGAGACGCCGAACGCGGTGCAGTCCAAGCTCGCGCTCATCGAGCAGGACACCTATGGCAAGGAGCAGACCGGCGCGCTCATCGACCGCATCAACCGTCTCGAGCGCGACTACGACGGCAAGCACCGTTCGGGCAGCCTCATGTCGCGCGTCGACGCGATCTACGAGGAGGTCTATACGAACAGCACCGTCCCGTCCGTGCTCATGGATCTCAACGCGATCGAGTGGAACATCAGCCACGAGACGAGCATGCGCTCCGTGCAGGAACGCATCGGCGAGATGGAGGCGTCGCTGCTCGGCAAGACCGGCGAGGGCACGTTCAAAAAGCGCATCGCGGCGCTCAGCACCGCCTCGTTCGGCACAAAGGATATCCCCGTCGTGCCCGTCTCCGTTCCCGCGAACACGCTCGTCAAGATCTCGCTCGTGACGCCCGTCAATGCGAAAAACCTCAAGGTGGGTGACACGATCGAGTACCAGGTCGCGGACGACGTCTTCGTGAACGATGTGCTCGTCTTTGCCAAGGGATCGCGCGGCGAGGGCACGGTGACGAAGGTGCGTCAGGCGCGCAACTTCGGCCGTAACGCGCAGGTCGAGATCGACTTTAACAGCACGAAGGCACTCGACGGCACCTACGTGACGACCTACATCGGCGAGGAGGCAAAGAAGGAGATGGAGCATCTCGCGATGGCGGCGGGCGCGTCGCTCGCGGGGATCGCCGTCCTCGGCCCCATCGGCGTCGTCGCGGGTGCGTTCGTCCGCGGCAAGAACGTCGACCTCCCGGCAGGAACCGAGCTCTATATCCAGACGAAGGACGAGACGACGCTCTACGGCGTCCAGACCACCTACGACAGCGCGGCGCCGTTCCAGTCGACGGCCGCTGCACAGCAGGCGGCGACGTCGACAGAGACCGACTATGACAATAGCGTCTACGACGACGCGGCATAAGACGTGACGCTGGATTTTGGCGAACGATCAGGAGGGCACGGAAAACGCCGCCCCCCATCGTGCGGCATAACACACAAGTGAAAAACGGGACTGTTGCACCGATTGCAGCAGTCCCGTTTTATTATGTTTTCATTTGTCGCTGTAGCCTTTGGTATGGCTTAGGAGCATATGCCCCTGCGCCATGATTCCAACAAAACAAAGTCACCGCACAAAGAATCCCGCAAGCTTCATATTGCTGTCGTAGCTGAGGCGATAGACCACAGCCGTCGCCTTGTAGCCGACGGCGATCTCGCCGACCGCGAACCACGCGTCCCCCTGGCGGATCGCCGTCATGTACGGCTTGCCGAACGCCGCGCGCGGGCCCCATTTCGGCCCGAACTGTGCCTTTGCCTCATTCACCTGTTCGGCTGTCAGGCTCTTACGCATATTGTCCGTCGCGCTCGCCTGGAGCGCCGCGATGTCCCCCTTCTCAAAGAGGTCGATCGTCGCCCTCATCTGCGCCTCCACCTGCTGCGCCGTGAAGACACCGCTCTCCTCGAGCGATACCTGTGTGACCTCGGGCGCCGCCTGCTGTGCCGCGGCCTGTTCCTCGGCCGAGACGGCCGGCGCAGCGACGGCACCGCCCACCATGAGGCCCATGCAAAGCGCGCATACGATCCGACGAATTTTCATAATGATCTCTCCTTTATAAACAGCTCCTACTTGACGCAGGAAAAACACGCGAGTGATTCGACACATGTAACGGATACTTCATGGTAGAGCTTTTTGAGGCGCGCCGTAAGGCTCTCCTCCGTGTCGGACGGCGGCGTGAAAAAGCCCATGCGCTGATAGAGCTGCGTGACGACGAAGGTCGTCCGCGGATTTTTGCCGAGGACGAACACCGAGCCGGTCAGCCGCCCGCCCGGGCGCAGGACGCGGTGCACCTCCGCCCATGCGCGCTCCTTGTCCGGGAACGCGTGAAAGCCGTTGATCGAGACCGCCGCGTCGAAGAAATCGTCCTCGAACGTCAGCTGCCCGACATCCCCCTCGACGAAGGCGACGTTGCGCACGCCGAGCGCATCTGCCCGCGCGCGGGCCGCCGCGAGCATCGCGGGCGAGTAGTCGAGGCAGGTGATGTCCGCATCCGGGAGCTCCGCGTAGACGGGGAGCGAGAGACAGCCCGTCCCGACGGGCACCTCGAGCAGCCGCCCTGCGAAGCCCTCGTGCGCCGCACGCAGCGCCAGCCCCACATAGCGCGCGACGCCCGCACGGTCGAGGCCCCACACGAGCCGCGAGACGAGCTTCCCCGACCGGGTGCTGTACGTCATCATCCCGTCGTACAGATTCGCGAGCCGCCCGACCGAACGATATGCCCCGCGGATCTTCTCATACCGTCGCTGTTCCTCGTCCATCATGACATCCTTTCTCACGCCTATCCCGGCCATTCTATCACAAAACGCGCGCATGTTCAAATGCCCGCCTTATGGACAGCGCGCCTATTCTGTGGTAGAATTCGCGTATACACAATTTTCCTCCGTACAATCTCGGACCTGATGGACCTGTGATGAGCCGATTGACAGCGCGATGAAGGGAGACGACTATGCAGCAGCACTTCTATACGGCACTCATCCTCGCGGCGGCGATCGCCGCCGCGGGCTGCGGCAGCAATGCGGAAAAAGATGCGCCGCCGCCCCTCGTGCGAACAATCACGGTCGGTGAGGCCGATGCGAGCAATGCGGGCTATGCGGGCACGGTGCGCGGGCGCTACGAGACGAAGCTCGCCTTCCAGGTCGGCGGGCAGATCCTCTCGCGCAATGTGAACGTCGGCACGCGCGTCCGCGCGGGCGACGTGCTCATGGTTATCGACGCGCGCGACGTGCAGCAAAAGGCGAACGCCGCGGATGCCGGCGTCGCCTCCGCGCGCGCACAGATGCAGCTCGCGCGGACAAACCTCGCGCGCTATGAGGAGCTCTACGCCGCGCAGGCGATATCGGCGGCAATGCTGGATCAGTACCGCGCGCAGACCGACGCCGCCGAAGCGGCATACCGACAGGCGGCGGCACAGAGCGCACAGACAGGAAATGCGCTCGGCTACACGCACCTCACCGCAGGCGCGGACGGCGTGATCACGAGTATCACAGCCGAGGAGGGGCAGGTCGTCGCCGCGGGGCAGACGGTCATGACGCTCACGCAGAAGGGCGCACGTGAGATCGAGATCGCCGTTCCGGAGAGCCGTCTTTCCTCCGTCGCCGTAGGAATGCCCGCCGCAGTGACGCTCTGGGCGGACGATGTTTCCTATACGGGCAGTGTGCGCGAGATCTCGCCCGTCGCCGATGCCGCCACGGGCACCTACGCCGTCCGCGTCGCGCTCCAGGACGCGCCCGCAGATCTCCCGCTCGGCATGACGGCGCATGTGCGTCTCGCCGCGGCGGATACGACGGGCGCCGCGATCCCCCTCTCCGCGCTCTACCAAACGGGCGATTCGACACAGGTTTATATCGTCGCAGACGGCACGGTGCATCTCCAACCGGTCACGGTCACGGCATTTCATGATAACGATGCCGTGGTCACGGGGCTCCCCGCGGGCGCCGTGGTCGTGACGGCGGGCGTCCACGCCCTGCACGAAGGAGAGGCGGTGCGCACGCAATGAGGAACCTCACCGAGCTATCCCTCCGTCATCGCAGTCTCGTTTGGTATTTCATCATCGTCTTTACCATCGGCGGCGTCTTTGCCTACAATTCGCTCGGCCGCATGGAGGACCCCGCCTTTACCATCCGTCAGATGGTCGTCTCCGCCGCATGGCCGGGCGCGACGGCCGCCGAGATGCAGGAGCAGGTCACGGATAAACTCGAACGGCGGTTTCAGGACGTCCCGGGACTCAAGCAGTTGAGGAGCGAGACGCGCCCCGGGCAGACCGTCATCTATCTGGAGCTGCGCCCCGAGGTCGCAAAGGATCAGATTCGACCGACGTGGCGCGACGTGCACAACTTCGGCGAGGATGCGAAGCGCGACCTGCCGGACGGCGTCCTCGGCCCCTACTACAACGACCGGTTCGACGATGTATACGGTTCGATCTACGCCGTCACGGGCGCGGACTATTCCTACGAAGAGCTGCGCGCTCTCGCGGAGGACGCGCGCCGCCGCATCCTCGCCGTGCCGAACGTGCAGAAGGTCGTCCTCCTCGGCGTCCAGCGCGAGCGCGTCTATGTCGAAATCGCGCTCGACCGCCTCGCGCAGCTCGGCATCCCCCCGCAGACAATCACGGACGCCCTCTCGGGACAGGACGCGATGATGACGGCTGGGCGCATTGAGACGGAGACGGACAACGTCTATCTGCGCGCCTCGGGCATCTTTGAAAATATCGAGGACATCCGCGCGCTGCCCATCGCCGCGAACGGGCGCGTCTTTCGCCTCGGCGACATCGCGACGGTCGAGCGACGCGACATCGACCCCGCCGATCCGAAGATGTACTACAACGGCGTGCCCGCCGTCGGCATCGCCGTCTCGATGGAGCCGGGCGGCAACATCCTCGAGCTCGGGCAGAATCTCGCGACGCTGACCGGTGAGATCCGGGCGGACCTTCCGCTTGGCGCAGCGCTGAATGAAGTCTCAAACCAGCCCGCCGTCGTGCAGGATTCCATTGACGATTTCGTCGAGACGCTGCTGCTCGCGGTCGTCATCGTGCTCGCGGTCAGCTTCCTCTCGCTCGGGCTGCGCACGGGGCTCGTCGTCGCGTGCTGCATCCCGCTCGTGCTCGCCGGCACCTTCATCGCGATGTATATCCTCGGCATCGACCTGCACAAGGTCTCGCTCGGCGCGCTCATCATCGCGCTCGGTCTCCTCGTCGACGACGCCATCATCGCCGTCGAAATGATGAGCGTCCAGCTCGAGCGCGGCATGGATCGCTTCGACGCCGCGTGCTATGCCTTTACCCAGACCGCAAAACCGATGCTCACGGGCACGCTCATCACCTGCGCGGGCTTCATCCCCGTCACGTTTTCCAAGGGACTGGCGAGCGAGTTCTGCGCCGCGCTCTTCCCCGTCATCGGCATCGCGCTCGTCCTCAGTTGGATCGTCTCCGTCATGGTCGCGCCGCTGCTCGGGTACTATCTGATCCGTGTCAAAAGAGAAGAGACCGCGCACGATCCGTACGCGAGCCGCTTCTACCGGCTCTTTCGCCGTGTGCTGACAACTTTTCTCGCGCATCGCGCCGTCGTGCTCGCCGGGACGGTACTCCTCTTTATCCTCTCCCTCGTTGCTTTTCCGCATATCAAGCAGACCTTTTTCCCGCCGTCGCTGCGCCCCGAGCTGCTCGTCCGGCTGACGCTGCCCGCAGGCGCGTCCATGCAGGCGACACAGGCAGAGTCGGAGCGCCTCGCGGCGCTGCTTGACGCGCATATGGACAAAATCGAAAACTACGCGTACTATGTCGGGCAGTCCACGCCGCGGTTCGTCCTCACCGTCGACCCGAAAGCGGACGCCGATAACAGCGCCCAGTTCGTTATCACGGCGAAGGGAACGGCGGAGCGCGAGCAGCTCGCCGCGCTCATCGGCGACGCACGCCGCGACGAGCTCTCGGGCGCGCGCGTCACGACGCAGTACATCCAGACGGGTCCGCCCGCCGACTTCCCCGTCATGCTGCGCGTCTCCGCGCCGACCGCAGACAAGGCGCGCCGCGTCGCCGAAGAGGTCGCCGCGATCGCAAGCGCCGATGCCGCCACGACGAACGTCCACCTCGACTGGACGGAGAAAACGAAAGCCGTCCGCATCGACCTTGACAAGGAGAAACTGAAACGCCTCGGCATCACCGCCAAGGCGGTCAAGCAGATGCTCTACACCGAGCTCTCGGGCGCGCAGACGGCGGAGCTTTACACGGGCGACCGCACGATCGGCATTGCCCTGCGGCTCGCGGATGCGGATCGGACGAACCTTCAGCGGCTCGGGGAGCTCCCCATCGCCACGAGCGGCGGATACGTCCCGCTCGCGCAGATTGCGCATATTTCCTACGAGGCGGAGGACGGATTCATCAAGCGGCGTAATCTGCGCCCGTCCATCCTCGTGCAGGCGGAGGTCACGCAGGGCGAGGGCAACGACGCGACCCGCCGCATCTACAACGCGACCAAGGAGCTGCGCGATACGCTCCCCGCCGGGACGAGCGTCGAGACGGCGGGCGCGCTCGCGGACTCTGCGGACTCCATGAGCTACCTCGTGAAACCCGTGCCCGCCATGATCTTCATCATCATGACCCTCCTCATGATCCAGGTCGGCACCATGGGCAAGATGGCGCTCACGCTCCTCACGGCGCCGCTCGGGCTCATCGGCGTCGTGCTCGCGATGCTGCTCACAGACGCCGCCGTCGGCTTTGTCGCATATCTCGGCATCCTCGCGCTCTTCGGCATGATCATCCGCAACTCCGTCATCCTCATCGACCAAATCAAAAAGCATGAAGAGGCGGGTGAACGACCGATGGACGCCATCGTCGACTCCGCTGTCCTGCGGTTCCGCCCCATCATGCTCACCGCAGCCGCCGCCATCCTCGGCATGCTGCCCCTCATGCGCAGCATCTTCTGGGGACCGATGGCAGTTGCCATCGCGGGCGGCCTCATCGTCGCCACCGTGCTGACATTGTTGGTACTCCCGGTGATGTACGCCGTGGCGTATCGCGTGAAGTGAATAGAAAATGAAAAAGCTATCGCAAGGAAATTCATGCGATAGCTTTTTGGGTGCAGCGAAATGTGAAAAGTCTATGCTATTCGCGGCTCACAAAACGGCGGTACACGCCACATCAAAACCGCAACCTAAGTGACACGGAAGTTTGGATGCAGCGCAAGGAATTGAGGAGACCGCGAGGATGGCGTAGATGAAACCTACGTCGACGAAGCGATCGACGAAATGACACAGCGATGCGCCAAAATCCCGCGTCACGATTCATAAGGATAGAATGCTATCTGCCCCTCCTTATACTCCCCAATATAAATATCCTTCAGCTCATACCCCGCCTCCCGCAGCGCCTCCTTGAGCCACATGCGGTCCTTGTCGATCAGATCAAGCGCGTCGTCGTCAATCTGCCCGTCGAGGATGAGCGGATAGCGCGCGTTCTGCTCACCGTATTGGATCACGGTCAGCTGCCCGTTCGGCTCGAGCACGGCGCGCTTCACATCCTTGACGAAGTAGACGCCCGCCATGCGCAGCTTCAGGTGAATGTCGTGTGCAAGCATCCCGTGCCGCATGCACTCTTCCACCTTGAGTTTTCCGCGCTCGATGAGGACCGCAGGCCGACCGTCGACAAAACCTTTGACCGCGCTGCTCGTGGATTTCACATATTTGAGGACGAGCACCAGCAGCGTCCACGCGATGAGCTCGAGGACGAACTCGAGCACCGAGATGTCGTTGTTGTAGATCACGCCACCGATGATGCCGCCGAGCACATAGTTCTGCACCTGATCCGTCGCCGAGCTCGGCGCGAGATTCCCCTTGCCGAGCAGATTGATTTGGAGAATGAGACACAGGAGTCCGAGCGCGAGTTTGACCAGCACGAGCGAATAGACGAGCATGTCAGTCCTCCTTGTCCACGATCTTCACGTCGCGGTTCATGAGATGCGTCCGCTCATAGCGAAAGGACGTGAAATCCGCGTTGAATGTCACTTCGTAAAATGTCCCGTGCACATCGACGAGCATCCCCTGTTTCAGCGATGTGGAGTTCGTTCTGATCTCATTGACCGGCACCGCGAGATCGTCGCCGATCCGGTGCAGGAAGAGCGCCATACGCGAGGTCTGCGCCCGGTCGTTCTTCGTCTGCGTGTAGCCGCTGTACTGGACGCCGCCGAGGAAGGCGACGGCGAGCAGCAGGATCACGATGAGATCGCGGTACCGCGAGATAAGTCTGTTCCGCAGGTATTTGACAATCACAAAGAGCAGCGCCGCGAGCACGAGAAATGAGAGCGCATACTGCACTGCATCGCTGATCTGACTGTGCTGCACGATATAGGCATAGGTATAAAACTGCAAGAGGCACCTCCGTATCTCGCCGTAGGTTCATCATCGTCAATGATGGTATAGATTACTACGGCGCGGCCCCCGCGTCAATAGTCCGCATACGCGGCATCTGACATCGGTCATGTATTCATTTGCCATATTGTTTTTTTTCTGTATTTTCTGTTATAATTATGGAGTCATCCAAGAAGAGATAGGCGATACATTTTGTCGCAAGATGAAGACGTGTTCTGTGTATTGTGGGATGTGTTCCGCATCCCGGCGGGAGTTGAGCGCCATGAAAGGTGAGCTGTATATTGTGGAGCGACGGTGCAAGGGCTGCGGCATCTGCGCAGCATTCTGCCCGAAGCATGTGCTCGAGGTGAGCCTCCTCGGCAAGGTCATGCCCGTCCATCCGGACGATTGTATCGCCTGTGGACAGTGCGAACTGCATTGCCCCGATTTTGCGATTTTCGTGGAGCGGAAGGAGCGCAAATGAGTGCAGAGAAAACGAAAGCCCGGCTCATGCAGGGCAACGAAGCGGTCGCCGCGGGTGCGGTCGCCGCGGGCGTGACGTTCTTCGCAGGCTATCCCATCACGCCGTCGACGGAGATCGCGGAGCAGATGGCGGCGCTCCTGCCGAAGATCGGCGGCACGTTCCTCCAGATGGAGGACGAGATCGCGGCGATGGGCGCGATCCTCGGCGCCTCGCTCGCGGGCGCGAAGGTCATGGACGCGACGAGCGGCCCGGGCTTCTCGCTGAAACAGGAGCTGATCGGCTACGCCGCGTGCGCGGAGATCCCCTGCGTTATCGTCAACGTCCAGCGCGTCGGTCCTTCGACGGGACAGCCGACCGCGCCCGCACAGGGCGATGTGATGCAGGCGCGCTGGGGGACGCACGGCGACCACCCCATGATTGCGCTCGCGCCGTGGAGCGTCCGCGAGTCGTTCGACATGACGGTTACGGCGGTGAACTACGCCGAGCGATTCCGCACGCCCGTCATTCTGCTCCTAGATGAGATCATCGGGCATCTGCGCGAGAACGTCACGCTGCCCACCGCCGACGAGCTCGACATCTACCCGCGCCGTCTGCCGAAAAAAACGCGTGCGGAGGGCTATGAGCCGTACGCTGTGGGCGACGACCTCGTCCCCGACGTCGCGCGCTTCGGCGACGGGTACCGCATCCATGTGACGGGACTCCTGCACGACGAGACGGGCTTCCCCGCGGGCAGTCCCGCCGTCACAGCGTCTCTGCTCCGTCGCCTCCACGAAAAGATCGACCGCGTGGGCGAAACGATTATCCATGTGGAAGAACACTTTATGGAGGACGCGGAGGTTGCCGTCGTCAGTTACGGCGGCACGGCGCGGACTGCCTACGAAGCGGTTCGTTTGGCGCGCGCCGAGGAGCTCCGCGTCGGTTTCCTCCGCCTCCAAACGATTTGGCCGTTTGCGGATGCCGCCGTCGGGCGGCTCGCAAGCCGCGTGAAGAAAATTCTCGTTGCGGAGCTGAACTATGGACAGCTCGTCCGGGAAGTCACACGCGCGGCACGCGGCACGCCCGTCGCCGCCTCTTTGAAATACAATATGCTGGACTTCACCCCGCAGGAAATTCTTACAGATATTCGACGGCTCAGCGAGGAGGGAGAGGCATGAATACGGCGCAGAATACACAGCCGATGATCAACCGCGACTACGAGCAGTTTTTCCGCCGGAACCGACTGCCGCATCTCTGGTGTCCCGGCTGCGGCAACGGCACTGCGCTCCGCTGCATCGCGCAGGCGATTGCGGGCACGGCAGGCATGACGCGGGACAATACGGTCATCGTCTCCGGCATCGGCTGCTCGTCGCGCGGGTCTGGCTATATGGACTTTGACACCGTGCATACGGCGCACGGACGCGCGATCCCCTTTGCCACGGGCATCAAGTTTGCGCGGCCGGAGCTGAGCGTCGTCGTCATTACGGGCGACGGCGACTGCACGGCGATCGGCGGCAATCACTTCCTGCACGGCTGCCGACGGAACGTCGATCTGACCGTGGTGCTCTTCAACAACAACATCTACGGCATGACGGGCGGGCAGACATCGCCGACGACGCCCCCGGGGATGTCGACGACGACGGCGCCCTACGGGACGGTCGACCGCGTCCTCGACGCCTGCCGCATCGCAGAGGCTGCGGGCGCGGCCTATGTCGCGCGCTCGACGGCATTCCACGCCCGTCACCTCACGCAGATGATTGCGGGCGGCCTCAAAAGTCACGGATTCTCCCTCATCGAAGCGATCGTCCAGTGCCCCACCGCCTACGGCCGGCGGAACAAGATGGGCGCGCCCGCCGCGATGCTCTCATGGATGCGCGACCACGCCGTCATGAAGAGCGCATGGGATAAGCTCCCGCCCGAAAAACGCACGCCGGACAAGTTCCCCATCGGTCTCCTCTACGCGTGTGCGGGCGAAGAATACGGCGCAGCAAATACCGAGATTATGCGCCGCGCAGGAGGGCTCTGATATGCAAAAGGAACTTCGTCTTTCGGGCTCGGGTGGGCAGGGCGTCATCACCGCCGCCATCATCTTTGCAGAGGCCGCAACCGCGTGCGGCATGAATGTCGCGCAGTCGCAATCCTACGGTCCGGAGGCGCGCGGCGGCGCCTCGCGCTCCGAGGTCATCATCAGCGATGATGCCATCTATCATCCGCACGTGGAGCACCCCGACATCGTGCTCGCCATGACGCAGGCCGCCGCGGATAAATACGCGGGCGACCTTGATGCGCAGGAAGGCATTCTCATCGTGGACAGCGAACTCGTGCCGGAGGTGCCCCACGCGGCGCGGACGATCTCCGTCCCCATCACCACGCTCGCCATCGAACAGCTCGGCAAGGCGCTCTTTGCCAACATCGTCGCCCTCGGCGCGATCACGCGCATCGCGGGGCTCGTCCCCCTCTCGGCGGTGGAAGCCGCCGTAAAAACTCGCGTCCCGCCGCATACTGTAGAGCAGAACATGCGGGCGCTCATGCTCGGATATGAGGCGGCGAAAAAATAAACCTTCGAAAAGAAGAACTCCTCCAAGACTGCTGCGCAACGGCAATCCTGGAGGAGATTTTTATATTTACGACTGTGTAATCCCATGCACTTCCGCTATTTTTTGAACCTTTGATATGGGGCACGCCACGATATCCGCAACCGCCGCCGCATCTGTTCCGCTCTCCAGGAGGCGGAGCACAATTTCCTCCATGCGGCGCGCAGCCTTTTCCCGTTCCTCGGCGATGCCTTGCGCACGCCCCTCGGCACGCCCCTCGGCACGCCCCTCGGCAAGGCCCTTTTCAAGGCCTTCGGCAAGACCTTTTTCAAGGCCTTCGGCAAGACCTTTTTCAAGACCTTCCCGCCGCATGAAGTTCATCTCGCTGATATAGTCGCGCTCCGCCTTTTCACGGAGGCGATATGCCCGACGCTTGCGCGCATCCTGCAAAAATTCCTCCATCGCATCCCACGCTTCTTTCAGTGCCGCTTCGCTCATCGTAAGCACCTCCATTTCTTCTTCCGACAGCTTATTGTTCAAAAGCACCATCCATTTTTCGAGCAGACGCAGGCCGCGCAGATCGCGTTTGGCTGCGCGCGGCACCTTTGGCATCTCAAGAAAATGCACCTCAATATCGTCCGTCAAGAGATGCTGCGTCGCGGGATTATAAAGTCGGTAGACACTATGAAAATCATCCTGCGGCAGGAACCGATAGCCGAGCAGATTGATGGTCACGGTGCGGCGCAGTTCCCGGTAGTCCATGCCCTTCTTCAGCGAATCCTGATAACACTGCGCCCAGTAAAAGAGTGTGCGCTGCACGATATTGCGCTGATCCCGCACTTGAACCTCGATATTGACCTGCGTGCCGTCGCTCGTGACGCAGGAAAGATCGAGCACCGTCGCCTTCCCGTCTAAGCTGCGCGGCATCCGCACGCGATCCACAAACCGCAGGTCGACGAATGCCTGCGCCCCCTCCAACCCGAGAACGGCGTTGATAAAGGACAGCGTAATCCCCTTGCGCTCCGCATGACCGAATACATATTTAAGGAAGCGCTGATTTAATAGCAGCGTCTTCGCTGACAGTTAAAACCATGGTA
>CAUQAR010000005.1:0-30263 GCA_963515775.1 uncultured Selenomonas sp.
ACGGGATCGTACACAATGGGCATCATCTCCTCCACATGTTCGCTGAACACCTTGAAGAAAAGGGTGCGGTTGACGGAGAAGATACGCATGAGGTATTCGCGCTTTTGCAGAGGCGAGGCTTTCTTGCGGTACAGCTCATACGTCTGCGCCGCCTGCGCTGCGAGCGTCTGCACGGCGGGCGGCAAGAGTCCGTGCAGGCCGAACTGCGCGCGCTCCGCGGCGGTAAAGGCAGTCCCCTTGTTGAGGAACGGATCGTTCAGAATCTCATAGGGTGTCATCATGCTGTGTCTCCTTATGCAGAGGGTAATCCTTCGTCTATCATAGCACAAAATATGGGGGTGCGCTTCGGGTTTTGCGATAAAATCCCGGGCGCGCGCAGAATCGTCATTCCCATTTGTGAAATCATCCGCTTTATGGTAGAATAGAAATGTTTTTCAGGCATCCGAGAGCAAGCGAGGCGAATGGAGATGAGCGGCGGAAAAAAAGAGGTCGTGCAGGCGCTCTGCGATGCGCTGCCGTCGGCGGCAATCGCGGCGCTCACGCTCGTCCTCGTCGCGTCTCTGCTCGCGCGCGCGGGCATGCCGTTCTCGGCCGCCTACGCGGCGAGCGTCACCGCCTCTGTCGTCGGCACGCTGCTCATCTCACGCTGCGGACGGACGCTGATCGCGCTCCCCTCGCCCGCGATCGCCGGATGGCTCATCTACGAGGAGATCATCGCGCGCGGGCTCTCATGGCAGGAGGCGCTCGGCATCGTCGCAGCAGTTTCCCTGCTCTACGCGCTGCTCTTTCATGCGGAGCGCGACGCGCATCCGCTGGAACTCCTGCCGCCGATCGTCCGCACGGGACTCGTCCTCGGGCTCGGCTTTTCCATGCTCGTAACGGCGTGTCTCTACGCGCGCATCCTGCTCCCCTCGCCGTGGGCGCTCACGATGGGCGGCGCGCTCTCCGACCCGCTGATGTACTACACGATCGTCGGCATCCTGCTCACGCTCGTGCTGCACACGATGCGCGTGCGCGGTGCGGTGCTCATCGGCATGCTGCTCGTCGGCGCGCTCACGCTCCTCGAGGGATTTTGGGAGATTCCCGCCGCGCCGTTCCTGCTGCCGGAGGGACTGGAGCAAACACTCGGCGCGCTGACGTTCCCCATGCGCATCGAAGCCGCCGTCACGGTCGGCGTGACGCTTTTCTTTGCGCTCATGGTGGAGAGCGGCGCATCGCTCGCCGCAGTGGAGGCATTATCGGAGCGGCGTTCGTATCGTACCCTGACGCAGCTGCTCGGCGCGAATTTCGGCGCGGCGCTGCTCGGTGCGTTTCCGCTCACGATCGCGCCCATCTCCGCGGCGCTGCCCGCGCGGGAGGAGCTGCGGCGCATCGGCGGCATCCCACTCACGGCGTTCGTATTCGCCCTGTTCCTCGCCCTGCTCCTGCCGTGCGCGCCGCTCGTGCAGGCGCTCGCAGACTTCCCCGCGATGCCGGCCGCCGCGCTCTTCTTCTTCGGGCTGACGCTCTTTACGCGCGGCCTGCGGCTCCTACAGGCATCACCAGAGCCGCTCACGCCGGGGGATGCCGTCGTGCTGGCGATATTTTTCCTCGCGAGCTACGACATCAAGGTTTCGCTGCTGGATTCCCTGCTCGTCTGCATCGTGCTCGGCGCCGCAAGCGGTACATGGCAAAAGACGTGGTGGGGGACGATCGTCCTCGCCGCGGTCCTGCTCTTCTTTTTCTTATTCAAATTTTCATCGATCTAGGGGGTTCTCTGTTTTGCGAAAGGAACTGATTCTGCGCGGCGTCGCTGCCGCAGCCCTCACGGGCATACTCTTCAATGCGTCATCGCTCGGCGAGGCGCGCCGCGTACACGATCCCGATACGGCGACGAAGATTCGCACGGAGCGCGGCACGGCCGCACCGGAAAAGAACGATTTTCGCGCCCGCATCGACGCGCTCATGAAAGAAGCCGCGGCAGCCCCCCCTGTGGAAGAGCGTCTGCCGAGCGTGCCGCGCACGCTCTCGGAATACGATACGGCGATCATCGGAACGCCGCTCGCGACCGAGGAGCAATGCGTCGACTATCTGCTCAGCGTGAATCCCCATCCCGCGATCTCCGTGACGCCGCGCGAGCTGGTCGCCTACTACTACGAGGAGGGCGCACGCGAGGGCATTCGTCCGGACGTCGCCTTTGCGCAGGCGCTCAAGGAGACCGGGTTCTTCCGCTACGGCGGCACGGTGACGCCGGATCAGAACAACTACTGCGGCCTCGGCACGACGAGTACGGAGGTCAAGGGAGCCTACTTCCCCACCTCGCAGATGGGCGTCCGCGCGCACATTCAGCACCTGCTCGCCTACGCGTCGACGCGCAGGCCCGTCAGCCCCGTCATAGACCCGCGCTATAACCTCGTGCGCAGCGTCTACGGCACGAACACACTCGGGAACTGGCAGGATCTCAACGGCCGCTGGGCGGTCCCCGGCGATTCCTACGGGCAGAGCATCCTCTCGATGTTCCGCGCAATCCTCCAAAAATAGAGAAGGAGCACGGCATGATTACAGTCAATAATCTGAGCTTACAATTCGGCAAACGTGTCCTCTATAAAGACGTCAATCTGAAATTCACCCCCGGCAACTGCTACGGGGTCATCGGGGCCAACGGCGCGGGCAAATCCACATTCCTCAAGCTGCTCTCGGGCGAGATCGAGCCGACCGGCGGCATCGTGGACATCACCGCGGGCGACCGCCTCGCCGTCTTGCAGCAGAACCACTACGCCTTCGACGAGGTCGAGGTGCTGCGCACCGTGATCATGGGGCACGCGCGTCTCATTGAGATCATGGACGAGAAGGACGCGCTCTACGAAAAGTCCGATTTCTCCGATGCGGACGGCATGCGCGCCTCGGAGCTGGAGGCCGAATTCGCCGAGCTGGACGGTTGGAACGCCGAAACGGAGGCGGCACAGCTGCTGAACGGCCTCGGCATCTCCGACGCCAAGCATCATCTGAAGATGAACGAACTCGCGGCGGCGGAGAAGGTGCGCGTGCTCCTCGCGCAGGCGCTCTTCGGCGCCCCCGATATCCTGCTGCTCGACGAGCCGACGAACCATCTCGACGTCGCCTCGATCAACTGGCTCGAGAACTTCCTCGCGGATTTTCCGAATACGGTCATCGTCGTCTCGCATGACCGCCACTTCCTCAATCAGGTCTGCACCTACATCTGCGACGTGGACTTCGGCAAGATCGAACTCTATGCCGGCAATTACGACTTCTGGTATCAGTCCAGTCAGCTCGCCCTTCAGATGGCGAAGGACGCGAACAAGAAGAAGGAGGAGAAGATCAAGGAACTCCAAACCTTCATTCAGCGTTTCGCCGCCAACGCCGCCAAGTCGCGGCAGGCGACCTCGCGCAAGAAGCTCCTCGAGCGCATCACCCTCGAGGACATCAAGCCGTCCGCGCGCCGCTACCCGTATATCGCGTTCACACCCGACCGCGAAGCCGGCGATCAGCTGCTGACCGTCGAAGGCCTC
This sequence comes from uncultured Selenomonas sp., assembly GCA_963515775.1. Lineage (GTDB taxonomy): Bacteria > Bacillota > Negativicutes > Selenomonadales > Selenomonadaceae > Centipeda. Next base: position 3,510 of record CAUQAR010000005.1, read on the forward strand.
TCGAAGGAGGTCGACGGGCGCCAACTGTTTAAAAATGTCAGCTTTACGCTCAAGAAAGGCGACAAGGTCGCCTTCGTCGGGCCGAACGGCGCGGCAAAGACGATGCTGTTCAAGATTCTCATGGGCGAAGAGGAAGCCGACGAGGGCACGTTCAAATGGGGCGTCACGACGACGCAGACCTATCTGCCCGCGGACAACAGCGCCTATTTTGACGGCGTCAAGCTGAACCTCGTAGACTGGCTGCGGCAGTACTCCAAGGATCCGGACGAGACCTTCGTGCGCGGTTTCCTCGGCCGCATGCTCTTTTCGGGGGAGGAGAGTCAAAAGCGCGCCGAGGTGCTCTCCGGCGGCGAGCGCGTGCGCTGCATGCTCTCGCGCATGATGCTCTCGGGCGCGAACGTCCTCCTCTTTGACGAGCCGACGGATCACCTCGATCTCGAGTCGATCACGGCACTCAACAACGGGCTCATGTCGTTCGGCGGCACGATTCTCTTCGCCTCGCGCGACCATGAGTTCACGCAGACCGTCGCGAACCGCATCATCGAGATCACGCCCGTCGGCGTTGTCGACCGCATCTCGACCTACGACGAATACCTCGGCAACGAGACGGTCAAGCAGCAGCTGGCCGAAAAATACAAAGCGGCGGCGCAGGCGTAAGTGCCGCCCACCCAAGATACATACGAACCACAGAGGAGGCGACCGCGATGCTGAGCGGACTGCTGCACGGGACGGAGAACAAGAACGCCGCGCTGCGCCTGCGCGAAATGGTCACCGTTCTGCGCCGCCACGACATTGTGCACGGCCTGACGCCGGCGAAGCTGCGCGCGATCTTTGAAGATCTCGGCCCGACCTTCGTCAAGTTCGGACAGATCATGAGCATGCGTCCGGACTTTTTGCCGACGGAATACTGCGACGAGCTGATGAAGCTCCAGACCGGCGCATGTCCCCTCCCCTTCTCCGTCATCCTCTCGATCGTAGAGCAGGAGTATAAGTGCGAGTGGAACAAGGTCTTCCGCGAGATCGACAGCGCGCCGCTCGGTTCGGCGAGCATCGCGCAGGCGCACCGCGCCGTACTGACCACGGGGGAAGAGGTCGTCATCAAGGTGCAGCGCCCCGGCATCCACGAAGTCATGCGCATGGATCTCACGCTCATGAAGCGTGCCGCGACGATCATCCGGCTCGTCAGCCGCGACGAAGTCGTGGATTTCCGCACGCTCATGGACGAGATGTGGAACATCGCAAAACAGGAGATGGACTTTCTCATCGAAGCGAGCCACATCGAGGAGTTCGCGCTTCTCAACCGCGAGAACCCCTTCATCTCCTGCCCGCGCGTCATGCGCGACCTCTCCACGCAGTACATCCTCGTCATGGAGTACATCGAGGGCATCCCGCTAGATCAAACGGACGCGCTCCGCGCCGCGGGCATCAACGTCACGCAGATCGGGCGCCGGCTCGGCGAGAACTACGCCAAGCAGATCATCGAGGACGGTTTTTTCCACGGCGACCCGCATCCCGGCAACATCCGCGTGCGGGGCGGCAACATCGTCTGGCTCGACCTCGGCATGATGGGGCGCCTCAGCAACCGCGACCGCACGGCCCTGCGCCGCGCGATCCTCGCACTCGCAACGCACGATACCTTCGAGATGAAAGCCGCGGTCCTCGCGCTCGGCATCGTGAAGGGGCGCATCAACCACGCGCAGCTCTATCAGGACATCGATGTCATGATGGAGCAGTACGGCAGCCTCGACTTCACAGATGTGCATATGGGCGTGCTCACGAACCAGATCCTCGGCATTCTGCGGATGCACCGCATCGGCTGCCCGAGCGGCCTCGCGATGTTCGCGCGCGGCGTCATGACCGTGGAGATCGTCATGCGGCGCTGTGCGCCCGAGGTCAGCTTCCTCGAAATCTTCGCGCGCAGCCTTTCCCTCGGCATCGTCCATGGCATGTCGTGGAAAGAGGGCCTGTCGAAGGTACGGCAGGAGGGCATCATGCTCCTGCGCAAGTCCGTGCAGATCCCCGAGCAGCTGGCCGATCTGCTCAAGATGACCATGAGCGGGCAGGCAAAGCTCAATATCGACCTCACGGGTTCCGAGGAACCCGTGCAGCGGCTGGACAAGATGATCAACAAGCTCATTCTCGCCCTGCTCTGCGCGGCCAGTCTCATCGCGTCCAGCACGCTCTGCACGACGAATATGCAGCCGCAGGTCGCAGGAATTCCCATCATCGGCCTGCTCGGCTACCTCATCGCGTTCATGCTGAGCCTGCGGCTCATTTGGGATGTTCATAAGGGGGTGTGACATGATGCGCGGCATCCGCGGCGCCGTTACCGTCAGGCGCAACGACAAAGAAGAGATATGGCAGGCGGCGCAGGAGCTCGTCGCGGCGCTGCTGCGGGCAAATGAGATCGTGCCCGACGACATCGGCGCGGCCATCTTCAGCGCCACCGAGGATCTCACGGCAGCCTTCCCGACGGCGGGCGTCCGCCGCATGCGCGGTTTCGATCTCGTCCCGCTCTTCGACGCACGGCAGTGCGCTGTTGAGAACAGCCTCCCCCGCTGCATCCGCGTCCTCCTGCTCGTCAACACAGACCGTGCGCAGGCCGAGATCCGACACGTCTATCTGCGCGACGCTGTAAAGCTGCGGCCCGATTTATAGGAATCATCCCGGCACGCTGCTCTTTTGGCGCCGGCACGGCGCGCTTCCCGGATATGAAAACGAGGGTTTCTGTACGAATGCCAATCGTGCAGAAACCCTCGTTTATTGTATTTGAACGCTTATCGCTGCCGCATCCACGCGGGAATGTCGATGATGTCCGTGCCGCCCGCGCCCGTATTCGGCTCGACGACGTTCATGCGCCCGCGGTTCGCGTTCTGCTGCTGATGCGGCGGCACGACGGCGGCCGCGGGGCGTGCCTGTGCCTGCTGCGGCTGCGGGGATGCGGGTGCGGCGGGGCTGGCCTGTGTGCCGGCATGATTCATGCCCGGCATCGGGATCGCCCAGTCGTCGGTGAATCCCGTCCCCGCATCCGTCTTGCCCTGTTCGGTCATGCCGAAACCGGTCGCAACGACGGTCACGCGCACGGTATCCTCAAGCGTATCGTCCACGCCGATGCCCCAGATAATGTTGGCCTGGCGGCCGTTCGTCGCGTTGACGATCATGCTGTTGAGCCACTCGGACGCTTCGTTGACCTCGAACATGCTGAGGTTCTTCGAGCCGGTGAAGTTGAGGATCACAGACGTCGCGCCTTCGATACTCGTCTCGAGCAGCGGAGACTCGATCGCGGCCTTGGCCGCCGCGACCGACGCGCCCTCGCCGCGCGCCTCGCCGATGCCCATGATGGCGGTGCCGCCGTTGGCCATCGTCGTGTGGACGTCTGCGAAGTCGAGATTCACGACGCCCTGGTTCGTGATGAGGTCGGTGATGCCCTTGACGCCCTGCCAGAGGACGTTGTCGACCTTGCTGAACGCCTCGGTGACGGGCGTGCTCTTGTCGATGATCTTCATGAGGCGGTCGTTCGGAATGGTGATGATGGTATCGACGTGCTCCTGCAAATTCTCGATGCCGGCATCCGCATTGCGCGCGCGCGTCATCCCTTCGTAGGAAAAGGGACGCGTCACGACCGCGACGGTCAGCGCGCCGAGTTCACGCGCACACTCCGCGACAACAGGCGCAGCGCCCGTGCCCGTGCCGCCGCCCATGCCCGCCGTGATGAACACCATATCCGCGCCGCGCAGCGCCTCGATGATGGCCTCGCGGCTCTCCGTCGCGGCTGCCTCGCCGATCTCGGGGCGGGCTCCTGCGCCGAGGCCGCGCGTGCGCTTCTCCCCGATCTGAATGCGCGTGGCGGCCTTGGACTGGAGGAGCGCCTGCGCGTCCGTATTGATCGCAACGAATTCCACACCCTGCAAACCGGAGTCGATCATATTATTGACCGCGTTGCCGCCGCCACCGCCGACACCGACAACGATGATCTTTGCGAGTTCCTCAAAGTTATCATCCATTTCGAACACTGCTTCAGCCTCCATATCGTATCTTTTCATTTTCGTCTATCAATGAATAATGATTTTCCTCGTTAATTCTACCATGAATTCCGCCATATTTCCATAGGATAGAAAAATTTTTACCGCACGCCGTCCCGATAGTCGTTGAGGAGGTGGCGACGCAGAATCGCGAGGTTCTTAAAGATGCGAAATCCGAAGGCGAGGAGCGCGACGTAGTAGAGGTCGATGCCGAGACGATCGCCGATGAAGACGAGCGCGGCCGCGAGCAGGGTGTTCGAGAAGAAGCCCGTGACGAAGACGTGTTTGTCAAAGCGCTCCGCGACAGCCGCACGCAGGCCGCCGAACGCGGCGTCGAGCGCTGCGACGAGGGCCACGGAGAAGAGCTTCGAGTAGGCTAGAGGAATGACGATCGGGCTCATATAGCCGATGAAGAGGCCGATCAGGAGACTGATCAGTACGATGTAGATCATTTTGCGTCATCCTCCCTCTCCGCGGTCTCATGGGCATATGTCTGGCGAATGCTGCCCCGATAGGGCGGAACGTAGACGTCGTCGCTCACGGTGATGTCGAGTTGGATCCCCCAGACGCTGAGCGTCTCGACGACGCCGCCGCGCATCTTGAGCGAGTTCTCGAGGGATTTTTTATCCCCGATGGCGCGAATCTCAAACGGCGCGGAGGAGCGGACGTTGTTGACCGAGAGCGTCGGTCCGGCGCAGCGGATCTCCGAGGTGCCGATGAGCCGCTGTCCGTTGACGGAGATCGCCTCCGCCCCCGCCGCGCGCAGCTCGTTGATGACACGCAGGAGATCGTCGTCGTGGATGACGTAGAGGTTCGGATTCTCCCCGGACTTCACCTTCTTCGTGCTGTCGTCCATGCGCACGATGACGCCCTCTCCTGTGAGCGGCAGGAGCGCGGCGCGGTAGCGCAGCATCTCCTGATCCGCCGTGTTCCCCGCCTCGGCCGCAGCGGCCTGCATTTTGCGCAGTTCTTCGCCGAGCTCGTCGCGCTCGTGCTCCGTCTGAAGCAGGCGGTCGGAGAGATCTTCGATGCGCTGCTGGGAGAGACTCCCCTTCGAGTCCTGCACCGTGCGAAACTGCACGGCGAGCATAAAGCCGATCAATACGCAGACGAGGGCAATCAGCCACCCGCCCTGCCGGAATTGTTTCATTTATTTCCCCTCTATGGTCTTATCCGCAAGTTTGATGAACGGCGCGTCATAGCTGAAATCCACGTATTCGACGGTATGGCGCGTCGTCTTCTGGTCCTGTAAAAAATCCTGCGTGAGTACCGCCTTCTCCGCAATGCCGTCGATCTGCCCGAGGCGTATGGGCAGCGTGCTCTTCGTGTAGGCGACCACGGCGCTCGGCACGGTGATGTTGACCTCCGAGATCTGCCCGACCTCCGCGGGCTCGATCCTGCTGAGGAAGGCGAGCACCTTGGCCACCTGCGGGTCGGTATTGTCGTCCCCGATGTAGAGATCGCGCAGCTTGATCCCCGTGATGATGGGAATGTCCGCGCCCTTGAGCGTGCGATAGCTCGCGATGACCTTGCCCTGCCGGTCAAAATCCAGATAGCCGTAGTCGCAGGCAACGGTCGCCACGGGTACGCGCTCCACGATGTCCATCTCGATCTTGTTCGGCAGCCGGCGCCGCACCACGGCCGACTCGATACGCAGGTCGTGCAGCAGATTGACCGTCATCTCGTCCGTCTTGAGTTCAAAGAGACGCTGCCCGTACCGGATCCGCGCGATCTCGCAGAGCTGGGCTGCGTCGAGATTGACATTGCCGTGTACGACGAGCTGCTGAAAGGTAAAGAACGGCGAATAGATGAGCGCCGCGAGGATGCCGCCGATACAGAGTAGGTAGAACGCGCCCCTGAGAACACGGCGTGACTTCATCGCCGGTCCCCCGCCATCCGGAGCATATCTGCGCAGAGCTCGGCGAACGAGAGATCCGCAGCGCGCGCGGCGTCGGGCACGAGCGAGGTCTCGGTCATGCCCGGCACGGAGTTCACCTCGATGGCGTACGGCACGCCCGCCTCGCTCAGCATGATGTCGACGCGTGCAAGCCCTCTGCATCCGCACGCAGAAAACGCGCGGACGGCAAGCTCCTGCACCGCGGCCGTACACGCCTCGGAAATCGGCGCGGGCACGAGATGCGCCGATGCGCCGGGCGTGTACTTGCTCTCGTAATCGTAGCGGCCCGAGGTCGTCGTGATCTCGACGACGGGCAGGGCCTCCGCCCGCCCGGGAACGCCCCGGACCGCAACGGTCAGCTCGCGGCCCGCGATGAACTCCTCCACGAGGACCTCGTCGCCGTAGGAGAAGGCCTCGTCTAGGGCGCCGCGCAGCGCATCCGCAGAGGAGACGATGTAGACGCCGATGCTCGAGCCCTGCTCCGCCGCTTTGATGACGAGCGGCGGCGGGAAGGCCGCGAGGATCGACGCCGTCAGCGCCGGGCCGTCCTCGTCCGCGTATACGCTGCGGAAGCGCGGCGTCGCGATCCCCTCCGCCGCAAAGATGCGCTTCGCCGCGGCCTTATCCATCGTCAGCGCGGCCGCGCGGACCCCCGAGCCGGGATAGGGGATGCCGAGCATATCGAGCGTGCCCTGCATCACGCCGTCCTCGCCGTATTTTCCATGCAGCGCATTGAACACGATCGCGGGATTCAGCTTTTTGATGTCCTCCGCAAAGGTCGGCGGATTCAGCTCCAGCCCCACGGCGGGATAGCCCTTTTCGTGCAGCGCGCGCAGGATCGCCGCGCCCGAACGACGCGACACCTCCGCCTCCGTCGACGGGCCGCCCATGACGACGACGACCAGCCCCTCCGACGTGCCGGCCGTGCCTTCTTGCAGCTGCGCGACGAGCTGTTCCCCGACCTCGAGAATATTGCCCGCCCCCATCGTGATGACGAGGTCGCCCGCACGCACATGCGCGACGAGATAGTGCAGGAGATCGGCGCGGTCGGGGAGGTAGACGGCGTCCTGGCCCGTCTGCCGCACGACTTCTTCCATCAGCGTCTCGCCGCTGACGCCCGGAATCGGCGCTTCCCCCGCCGCATACACGTCCGTCAGCAGGAGCAGATCGGCCGCGGCAAAGCAGGCGCCGAACTCCGCGCGCAGGAGCTGTGTGCGGGAGTACCGATGCGGCTGAAAGACGCAGACGAGCCGCTGCGGCTCCGTCTGCCGCGCGGCTGCAAGCGTCGCCGCGATCTCCGTCGGATGGTGTGCGTAGTCGTCCACGACCCAGATGCCGCGCACCTTTCCCTTGGTCTGAAAGCGGCGCTTCGCCCCGTGAAAGTGTGCGAGCGCATCGCGAATGCGGTCGAAATCGAGCCCTGCCAGACGCGCCACGGCGATACAGGCGAGCGCGTTGAGCACGTTGTGCCGGCCCGGGATATGAAGGGCTACGCGCCCGAGCTCCGCGCCGCGCTCCAGCGCCGTAAAGGAGATCACAGGGCCGTTCGTCTCAATATCCGCGGCGCGGTAGTCCGCCGCCGCGTCGATGGCGTAGGAAATCACCATGCGGTCGGTCTCCGCGCCGAGGCGGCGCAGGATCTCGTTCTCATAGCAGAGCACGGCCGTGCCGTTCGCATCGATCTGCGCGATGAAGGTGCGGAATGCCGCAATGATCTTCTCCATCGTGCCGTAGTGATCCATATGATCGTCTTCGACATTGGTCACGACGGCGATATGCGGACGGAGTTTGAGGAACGAGCCGTCGCTCTCATCCGCCTCGGAGACGAGATAGCGCCCCGCGCCGAGCTTGGCGTTCGTCCCGAGGTCCGGCACCTCCCCGCCCACAACGATCGTCGGCGACACGCCCGCGCGGTCAAGCGTCACGCCGATCATCGAGGTCGTCGTCGTCTTGCCGTGCGATCCCGCCACCGCGATGCCGTCATATTCGTTGACGAGCGCCGCGTTGATGTCGGAACGATGGAGCTTCGGGATGCGCAGATCCCACGCCGCAATGACCTCGGGATTGTCGTAGGGAATCGCGGTCGACACGACGATCGCATCCGCACCGCGCACATGCTCCGCGCGTTGCCCGTCCGTCCAGACGCGCGCGCCGAGGCGCACGAGCTCTTCGATGATGGGCGAGGAGCCCTGATCGGAGCCGGACACCTCGTAGCCGAGCAGCAGGAGAATCTTCGCCAGAGGACTCATCCCCGCGCCGCCGATGCCGACGAAATGTATTTTGTGAATGCCCTGCAAGTCCTTGAGCACGTCCCTCACCCTTCTTTTTTACAAATCCGCAGCGCGAGCGCCGCAATCTCATCCGCCGCAGCGGGCTTGCCGAGGCGCTTCATCGCGGCCGCCATCGCCGCGCGGCGCGCGTCGTCCGTGAGCAGCGCGTGCAGCGTCTTCTCGAGCACGTCCGCGCTGATCTCACGGTTGAGGATCACCTCTGCCGCCCCCGCCGCGGCGAGCGCGCGGGCGTTCTTCTCCTGATGGTTCTCCGCCGCGTACGGATACGGTATGAGGATCGCCGGTACGCCGCGCGCCGCAAGCTCTGCCAGTCCTGTGGCACCCGCGCGAAACACGGCGATATCCGCGGCCGCCATCGCCTCCGGCATATTGTAGAGATACGGCAGCACGCGGATGTGCGGCATAGCGTCCGGCTGCACGCCGCACGCGCGCAGCCGCGCGATCGTATCCGCGTGCTCGTCCGCACCCGTCACATGCAGATACTGGACGTCGCGCTGCGCAGCCGCGCGTGCGAGGACGCCCACCATCGCGCGATTGATCGAGCGTGCGCCGCGGCTGCCCCCGGAGATCAGCACCGTCTTTTTCGCCGGATCAAAGCCGAAGGACGCCGCCCCCGCCGCGCGCGTCGCCGTCAGCACCGCGGGGCGGATCGGATTGCCCGTCACGAACGTCTTTTCCTTCGGAAATACGCCGCGCGCATCCTCCATCCCCACGGCAATGGCCGTGGCAAAGCGCGCGAGGATCCGATTCGTCACGCCCGCGCAGACATTCTGCTCCTGCACGAGCGTCGGCACGCCCGCGAGGCTCGCCGCAAGGAGAATCGGCCCCGCGACGTAGCCGCCCGTACCGACGGCGACATCCGGCCGAAAGTCGCGCACGATACGGCGCGCGCGCAGGACGGCCCCCAGCGCACGCCCGGCGCGCGCGACATTGGCGAGAGTGAGGTGCCGCTCAAAACCCGACAGCTCGATCGCGGCAAAGTCGATCCCCTCGCGCGGCACGATGTCCGCCTCGAGTCCGTGCGGCGTACCGACGTAGAGGATGCGGGCATCCGGTACGCGCTGCCGGAGCGCCTGGATGATCGTCAGCGCGGGATAGATGTGACCGCCGGTGCCGCCGCCCGATACGATGATGTTCATAGTCCGTTCACGATCCTCTTGAAGTCCCGCCCGCGTTCTTCATAGCCGCCGTACATGTCGAAACTCGCGCACGCCGGCGAGAGCAGCACCGTCTGCGGCGGGTGCGCGAGCCGATGCGCCGCGCGGACCGCCGCCTCCATATCGTAGCCGACGCGATGGATATGCGCGGCCGCAAGGCCCGCGTCCGCGGCGGCGGCAGCAAAGCGCTCCGCCGCATCGCCGATGAGGATCAGCTCATCCACACGCGCATAGACGATGTTCATAAAGTCCGTGAGGTCGGTCAACTTGTCGTCGCCGCCCGCAATGAGGACGATGTGCCCGTCGAACGCCTCGAGCGCCTTGATCGCCGCATCCGTATTCGTCGCCTTTGAATCGTTGTAGTAGCGCACGCCGTTCACGTCGCGCACCGGCTCGATGCGGTGCTCCACGCCCGTGAAGTTGCGCAGTACGGGGCGCATCTCGGCGGGCGTGACCCCCGCGAGGAACGCCATGGCCGCCGCCGCGAGCGCATTCTCCACATTGTGTCCGCCGCGGATGCCAAGCGCCGATACGGGAATGAGTTCATGCCGCACGCCGTCCCATGTGATGACGAGCATGCCGCTTTCGACATACGCGCCTTCCGCGCATACCTCCCGGCGGCTGAAGAAGCACACGCGCCCTTTGGCGCGCGCCGCCATGCCGCGCGTATGCGGATCGTCATAGTTCAGCACGAGGAAGTCCGCCGCCGTCTGCGCGGCGAAGAGCTTTTCCTTCATCGCCTGATAGACCTCCATCGAGCCGTGCCGCACGATGTGATCCGGCGTGACGTTCAGCTCCGCCGCGATATGCACATGAAAGTGCGCGGTCGCCTCCATCTGATAGCTCGAGATCTCGGCCGCGATCGCCCCCTCGGCCGGCACCCTGCGCGCCTCGTCGATGAGCGGCACGCCGATGTTTCCGCCGACGCCGACGGAGGGAAAATGCGCGCGCAGGAGATCGCCGAGCAGCGCCGTCGTCGTCGTCTTCCCGTTCGTCCCCGTCACGGCGCAGATGGGCGCGCGCGCGATCTCTCCCGCGAGCTCCACCTCCGTCGTCACGCGAATGCCCCGCGCGTATGCCGCCCGGACGAGCGGGATGCGCGCCGGCACGGCCGGCGAGAGGACGACGAGCATCACGCCCGCGAGCAGTTCTTCCCCTTGTGCGCCAAAGACGCAGGAAATTCCCTGCGCCCTCAGAGCTTCGATATGATGCCGTGTCTCTTCGTCTTTTTCAAAATCCGTCTCGGATTTCGCATCCGAGAGCGTCACATACGCCCCTGCGCGCGCAAGATATGCCGCGGCTGCAAAGCCGCTGATGCCCGCCCCGACGACGAGCGCTGTTTTTCCCCGATAGGACAAGTCCTATGTCCCCCTTATCAATCCGCCGAACCGCGTGCTTAGGATACCGCGACGATGATCCACGCGAGCACTGCCGCCGCTGCGCCGACCGCCCAGAACGTATAGACGACGCGCGTCTCGCGCCAGCCGCCGAGCTCGAAGTGATGATGGAGCGGGCTCATGCGGAAGATGCGCCTGCCCGTCGTCTGGAACGAAATCACCTGCAAGATCACGGACAGCGCCTCGCAGAAGAACACAAAGCCCACAACGGGCAGCAGGAGCTCCGTCCGCGAGAGAATCGCAACCGCCGCGAGCGCGCCGCCGAGCGCGAGAGAGCCCGTATCCCCCATAAAGATGCGTGCCGGATGATGATTATACCACAAAAAGCCGATACATGCACCAATTATTGCGCCGGAAAACACCATGAGTCCAGCATCCATATGATAGAGCAGCACGGCGTAAAAGAGGGCCGCCGCGGCAACCGTTCCTGCCGCGAGGCCGTCGAGGCCGTCCGTCAGATTGACCGCGTTGGAGGTGCCGACGAGGACGAGGACGACGAGGACATAATACAGCGCGCCGATATCCGCCGTCACGCCCGCGCCCGGAATCCAGACGCTCGTATCGTGTCCGAGGACCGTGCGCGCGATGATGACGGTGACGGCGGCGATCAGCACCTGCCCGGCGAGTTTTTGATAGGCTCGCAGACCGAGATTGCGCTTCTTGACCACCTTGATGTAATCGTCCGCAAAGCCGAGCGCGAAATGCCCGAGGAAGATGAAGAGCGCGAGCAGCGTCGTCGCGCTGAGCGGCGCGAAGAGCAGCGTCGCCGCGGTTACGGCGAGCACGATCATCACGCCGCCCATCGTGGGCGTGCCGCTCTTTTTTTGATGGCTTGCAGGCCCCTCCGCACGGATGCTCTGGCCGTATTTCAGCCGATGCAGTACCGGCAGAAAGAAGACGCCGCTGACGAGCACGATCCCAACGGCGGTGATGGCGGTCAGCATAATGCGCTGCTCCGGCGGCAGAAAATCCAGAATATAGTCCATCAATGCCCCGCATCCTCCCCCGTGAGCAGCGCCATGATCCGCTCCATCTGCATGCCGCGCGAGCCCTTAAAGAGGACAGTGTCGCCGTCCGCGAGGAGCGCGCGCACCGCATCCGCCGCTTCTGCACGGCTCTCAGCGTACCGGCACAGACATCCCGCCGCCGCGGCTTCCTCATAGATGCGGCGCGCCTCCGGTCCATAGGCGACGACGACGGCAAAGCCCGCTGCCGCGGCGATGCGTCCGATCCGGCGGTGGCTTTCCTCCGCCGCCGCGCCGAGTTCGAGCATATCGCCGAGCACGGCGATTTTGCGCCCCGGATAGAGCGCCGCCGTCGTCTCCAGTGCGGCGCGCATCGAAGCGGGGCTGGCATTGTAGGCGTCGTTGATGAAGGTGTATGTGCCGACGCGGCGCACCTCGTACCGCATCTGCGGCGGCGTAAGGTGTGCGAGTCCCCGCTGCATCTCCTGCGGCGCACGCCCCAGCGCAAAACCGGCCGCGAGCGCGGCGAGCGCATTGTAGACATTATGCCGGCCGAGCAGCGGCACCGCGTAGTCGTGCCGCTCCCCCCCGTACGTCACCATAAAGCGCGTCATGCCGCCTTCTGTGCGCAGCGCCTGTGCGCGGACATCCGCTGCCGCACGGATGCCGTAAGTCAAAACGCGCACACCGTCCGCCGCCTGCGCGCGCATCGCCGCGACGCGCGCATCGTCGGCGTTGAGGATCGCCGTTCCGCCCGGCGGAAGCGCTGCGATGAGTTCCGCCTTTGCGTGCGCAATGTTCTCAATGGAACCGAGTAGTTCGATGTGCGTCTCGCTGACATTCGTCACGATGCCGATCTGCGGCGCAGCGACCGCGGCGAGCGCCGCGATTTGGCCCGGGCCGCGCATGCCCATCTCGACAACGGCTGCGGTGTCCTCCGCCGTGATGCCGAGCAGCGTCAGCGGCAGCCCGATCTCGTTGTTGTAATTTGCCGCCGTGCGGCAAACGGGACCGCGCCCGGAAAGCACCGCCGCCGTCAGCTCCTTCGTCGTCGTCTTGCCGTTCGATCCCGTCACCGCGACGACCGGGAGATCGAACCTCATGCGCCATGCGTGCGCGATCTGCTGATAGGCCGCGCGGGTGTCGGACACCGTCATGACGGCCCCCTGCATCTGCGCGAGGGCTTTTTCCTGTGCAGGCGACACCGGCGCCGTCAGCAGAACGGCCGCAGCGCCCTTACGCAGGGCGTCCGCGGCAAAGTCCGCGCCGTCAAAATGCTCGCCGCGCAGCGCCACAAAGAGGTCCCCCTCTTTCACCTGCCGCGTATCCGTCGTGATCCCTTTCAGGCGGCGCGCCCCCGCCTGCATTAAGGAGCCGCCCGTGATCTTTAGGATCTCGGTCACCGACATGAATCTCGTCATCGCAAGCTCCTTATCGCTTCGGCCGCGGTCTCACGGTCGTCAAAATGGATCGCTCCCTCTTTGAGAATCTGATACGTCTCATGCCCCTTGCCGAGGATGACCACGCAGTCGCCCGCGCGCGCGGACTGCACCGCGTGAAAGATCGCCGTGCGCCGATCCGCAATGCACTCATACGGCTTCGCGCCGACGACCGGCAGCGCCCCCGCCGCCACCTCGGAGAGGATCGCCTCCGGATCCTCCGTCCGCGGATTGTCCGACGTGATGCAGACGGCATCGGCCAGTTCCGCACCGATGCGGCCCATGACGGGGCGCTTCGTCCGATCGCGGTCGCCGCCGCAGCCGAACACCGCGATGAGGCGGCCCGCCGTGACGGCACGCGCGGTCCGCAGGACGTTCTCCATCCCGTCCGGCGTATGCGCATAGTCCACGATCACAGAGAAATCCTGCCCCGCGCGCACAAGCTCGAAGCGCCCCGGCACTCCGGTGAACGCCGTGAGCGCCGCCGCGATATCCGCTGCGGGAACGCCCTCCGCGCGCGCCGCCCCCACGGCCGCAAGCACATTATAGACGTTGAACTCCCCCGTGATGTGCAGCGAGAGTGCACATTCTTCACCGCCGTACGCCAAACGCAGCGTCATGCCGTCCCGCGCAAGGCGGATATCCCTTGCAATGAGATCGGCGGCATGCGTCACGCCGTAGGAGAGGACGGGGCAGCGCGTATGCGCCCACATGACCGCGCCCGCGGCATCGTCTGCGTTGATCACCGCCGTCTTGCCGCTTTTGACGCCCGCGGCCGAGACCATCTCGAAGAGCCGCGCCTTTGCGCGCGCATAATTCTCCATCGTCTTATGATAATCGAGGTGGTCCTGCGTCAGATTCGTAAAGACCGCGGTGTCAAACTCGATGCCCGCCACGCGCCCCTGATCGAGCGCATGCGAAGACACCTCCATCACCACGGCGTCCATGCCGCGCGCACGCATCTCGGCGAGCGTCTGCTGCATGACGACCACGTCGGGGGTCGTATTCGCCGTGGGCAGCACATCCTCCTCGATCATGACCTGAATCGTCCCGATGAGCCCGACGCGCAGCCCCGCATGCCGCAGAACAGCGCGCAGGAGATAACTCGTCGTCGTCTTGCCGTTCGTCCCCGTGATGCCGATGACGCGCATGCTGCGCGCGGGATAGTCGTAGAAAAACGGCACGATGACATCCAGCGCAGCCTGCATCTCCGGCACATAGAGCACGGAGAGCCCGGGCGGAACCTCCACATGTGCCCGTTCCGTCAAAACAGCGCGGGCTCCCGCCCGCGCTGCATCCGGTATGAAACTGTGCGCATCCACATGCGCGCCGCTGATGCACGCAAAGAGCGCGCCTTCCGCGACGCTGCGCGAGTCGCGTTCCACCGATGTGATCTCGGCCGCGGGATCACCCGCGATCCGCGCGCCCGGGACGAGCGCAGCGAGCTCCTCCAATCGCTTCGTCATAGCGCCCTCATTCCCCCTCATGTGAAAAATACATCTTCTGCGGGATCTGCATATGCAGCTCCTGCACGGCGATCGACTCGATGCGCGCGGGCGACTTCAGCTGCGCGATCTCGATCTTGAGCCGTTCGTTCTCCTGCTCGAGCTGCTCCGCCGTCTGCTGCGTCTCGAGCAGCGTGTAGCCGTTCTTCGCACCGATGCCCCCGAGCAGCGTCACGACCATCGCGCCGAGCGCGATGAGGAAAAATATAGCGCGCAGGCAGTTCCGCAGATTGGTGTTGAGCTCCCGGCGCAGCAGCGGTTCCTGCGGAACCTCGAGCCGGGGCGCGGGCGCGGGATCTGCAAGATCGTACAAATAAGAATCGTCCTGATGCGCCAGCATGATCAACACCTCCTTCTCTGCGTCTAACGCCGCCTTATATCTTCTCCGCCGTGCGGAGCTTCGCGCTCTTTGCCCGCGGATTCGCCGCGCATTCCTCAACCCCGGCCGCCTGCGCGCGCCCGACGAGCCGTATCTCCGGCGCATGTCCGCAGATGCAGACGGGCGTACGCGGCGGGCAAATGCAGCCCTGCGCGCACCGGCGCAGCGTACGCTTTACGATGCGGTCCTCGAGCGAGTGAAACGTGATCACAGCGAGCCGCCCGCCCGGCCTGAGCGCATGTACCGCGGCCGTCAGCGCATCCGCGAGGATCGCGAGTTCATCGTTCACCTCGATGCGGATCGCCTGAAAGACGCGCTTTGCGGGATGGCCGCCCCGAGCGCGCGCCTTCTTCGGCACGGCGCGGTCGATCACGGCGACGAGATCGCCCGTCGTCTCAATCGGACGCTCCCTGCGGGCCTCCTCGATGAAGGCGGCGATGCGTTTGGCCCAGCGCTCCTCGCCGTACCCGTAAAAAATATCGGTCAGCGCCGCCGCACTGTAGGTATTGACCACCGTATACGCCGTGCGCTGCGTGCGCCGGTCCATGCGCATGTCGAGCGGCGCGTCCTGCATGTAGGAGAACCCGCGCTCCGCCGTATCGATCTGCGGCGACGAGACGCCGAGGTCAAACAGTATGCCGTCTGCCGCACGAACGCCCTGTGCCGCAAGGATCTCGGGCAGACAGCTGAAGTTATCGCGCACAAGCGAGACTTGACACGCCGCCGATGCGAGCCGCTCCGTCGCCGCCGCGATCGCCGTCTCGTCCCGATCGATGCCGATCAGCCGGCCGGCGGACGAGAGCTGCGCCGCGATACGGCCCGCATGCCCCGCGCCGCCGAGCGTGCAGTCGACATAGGTGCCGTCCGGCACGATCCGGAGCGCCGCGATCGTCTCTTCAGGCAGAACGCTCACATGATGAAACGCCGTCATGCCGCGCTCCTAAATCGAAATGCCGTAGCCCGCGAGCTGCGTCGAGATCTCCGTGATGTTCGGATCGACCTCGCCCGCATAGCGCGTCCACTTCTCCTTATCCCAGACCTCAATGCGCGCATCGGCACCCGTGAGGATCACATCCTGCTTGAGCTCGATATGCGCATAGGCGCGCAGATTCGCGGGCACGAGGAATCGCCCCTGCTTGTCGCACTCGAGCGTGCGCGCACCCGCGATGAAGAACCGCGCAAACGCGCGCGCGTTCGGATCGGTGATGGAGAGCGTGCGGAGCTTCGCCGCGAACTCGTCCCATGCCGCCTGCGGGAACAGAAAAAGACTGCCGTCAAGGCCTTTCGTGATGATGAACGACACCCCGAGCTCCTGCCGAAAATCGGCCGGAAGAATGACGCGGCCCTTCGCATCAATGCTGTGGGCATACTCCCCCATGAACATCCGGCCGCACCACCTTTCAAGAACTCTTCACCACATCGTGACACTTTTCACCACAATTCGCCACTTTTATCTACTGTTATAACAAAAAGATTTTATTTTTTCAAGAAAACAGATATTCTCTTTTCTTTGTATACAGGCTCATGCAATCCTCTCGGACGCCCAGAATAAAAGGGCGGAGCAGCATATCGGCCGCTCCGCCCCGCATATAAAAAAGGACTTGTTTCCTATACGAAAACAAATCCTTCGCCTGTTGCTTGTTCAGATCATCGCGTGACTGATCATGTATTCCGCAATCTGGAGCGCGTTCAGCGCCGCCCCCTTGCGAATCTGATCGCCGCAGATCCAAAAGTTCAGCGCGTTGTCCGCAGACGCGTCCACGCGCAGGCGCCCGATCTCCACATCCGTCTTGCCGGACGTGTAGAGCGGCATCGGATACGCCTGCGCCGCGGGGTCGTCGTTCAGAACGACCCCGGGGAACGCCGCAAGCGCCGCGCGCGCCTCCTCGATCGAGATCTTTTCCTTGAACTCGACGTTGACGGATTCTGCGTGACTGCGGTAGACGGGCACGCGCACGGTCGTCGCCGTGATGCGCAGCGTGTCGTCCTCCATGATCTTCTTCGTCTCGTCGATCATCTTCATCTCTTCCTTCGTGTAGAGATTATCCTGAAAGACGTCGATCTGCGGGATGAGGTTGAATGCGATCGGATAGTGCTTCGGCAGCTTGCCGACGGGCAGAACGTGCGCCTCGGCTTCCTTTCCGGAAGCGAGCGCCGCGACCTGCGCCTCGAGCTCCGCCATGCCCTCTTTGCCCGCGCCCGAGACCGCTTGATAGGTCGAGACGACGATGCGGCGAATCTTCGCGACGTCATAGAGAGGCTTGAGCCCCATCACCATGATGATCGTCGAGCAGTTCGGGTTCGCAATGATGCCCTTATGCCACGCGATGGCATGCGGGTTAACCTCGGGCACAACGAGCGGCACCTTCGGATCCATGCGGAACGTGCTCGAATTATCGATGACGACCGCACCGGCCTTGACGGCATGCGGCGCGAACTCCGCGCTTGCGGCGCCGCCCGCAAAGAGCGCGATGTCAATGCCCGCAAAAGAATCCGGCCGCGTCTCCTGCACCGTGTATTCGCTGCCCATGAAACCGATCTTCTTGCCCGCCGAACGGCTCGACGCGAGCAGGCGCAGCTCCGAGAAGGGGAATTTGCGCTCCTCGATGAGGTTGAGGAACTCATGACCGACGGCGCCCGTCGCGCCGAGGATGGCCACACGATATTTCTTCATGATTCGTCTCCCTTACAGCAGTTTGTCAAGGCCCACGGTGAGCGATGTCAGCCCCCGCACCTTCTTCGCGGCGAGTACGACGCCCGGCATGAACGATTCGCGATTCAAAGAGTCGTGGCGAATCGAGAGCGTCTGACCGAGGCCGCCGAAGATGACCTCCTGATGGGCGACATAGCCCGGCAGCCGTACGCTGTGAATCCGCATCCCATCGTATGCCGCACCGCGCGCGCCCGCGATCTTCTCCTCCTCGTCGGGGTGTCCCTGTCGATGCGGGGGGCGGACCTCGGCGATCATCGCGGCCGTCTGCACGGCCGTGCCGGAGGGCGCGTCGAGCTTGTTGTCGTGATGCAGTTCAATGATCTCGACATCCGGCAGATACTTTGCCGCCATGCGGCTCATGAGCATCATCAGCACGGCGCCGATCGCAAAGTTCGGCGCGATGAACGCGGGCGTATCGTTGTTCTCGGCCGCCGCCTTGATCTCGGCTTTCTGCGCATCCGAGAGTCCCGTCGTCCCGACCACGGGCGACACCTTGTGCGAGAGCGCCGTCAAGACGTTCCCATAGACGACGTCGGGGCGCGTAAAGTCGATCATCACCGCAGGACTCAGACGTGCGAGTGCAGCCGCAAGATCGGTCTCCACGAGGACGCCGTTTTTCCCGACGCCCGCCAGTTCTCCCGCATCGGCGCCGCCCTGCACGTCGACGGCACCCACGAGTTCCAATTCCGCATCGTCGATGACGGCCTTCAGCACGGCACGCCCCATGCGGCCGCACGCGCCGCTGACCAAAACACTTGTCAAGGGAATTCCTCCTCAGTTCTCATTGCATCATGTGATCCCGCACTCATTATACAAGCGCCGCCTCCGAGCGTCAAGGAATGCCGCGCTGTATACGATCTGCGCCGCTTCCTCAGAGATGCGTCCGATACCACTGAATCGCCGCTCGGATGCCCTGCGCGAAATCATAGGCCGGCGCATAGCCGAGCTTTTCCCGCGCCTTTCCGATGTCCGCGCCGCTGTGGCGGATGTCGCCCGCACGCGCGGGACCATAAACGGGTGTGATGTCTTTGCCGAGCATTTCTTTGAGTACGGCGTACATCTCGTTGAGGCTCGACCGCATTCCGCTGCCGATGTTGTACGCCTCGCCCGCGGCCTCGTGCGGCGCGACGCACGCGAGGAGGTTCGCCTGCACGACGTCCTCCACATAGACGAAGTCGCGCGACTGCGCGCCGTCGCCGTTGATCGTCGGCGGCGTATCGTGCAGCAGCGCCTCGATGAATTTTGGAATGACCGCCGCATACGCGCCGTTCGGGTCCTGACGGCGCCCGTACACGTTGAAGTAGCGCATGCCGTAGCAGTCCAGCCCGAAGTGCATCGTATACTGCGCCGCATACTCCTCCGCGGCAAATTTCGTCACTGCATAGGGAGAGAGACGCTGCCCGACGATATCCTCGCGCTTCGGCATCGTTTGATCATCGCCGTAGACGGCGGAGCTCGATGCGTAGACGAACTTTTTCACATGTGCGTCGGCGGCAGCCTGCATCATGTTGACTGTGCCCATGATATTCGTCTCGGTGTAGGCAATCGGACGCTCGATGCTCTCCGGCACGCTCACCGCCGCCGCTTGATGCAGAACGTAGTCCGCACCCGCGCAGGCGCGCGCGCATGTGTCAAAGTCGCCAATATCCCCCGCGATGAACGCAAAGTTCGGATGCGCGCGAAAGCCCGCGATGTTCCGCTCATATCCTGTGGACAGATTATCCAAAACGCGCACGCGATACCCCATCGAGAGCAGCGCCTCCGCAAGGTTCGATCCGATGAAGCCCGCGCCGCCCGTCACGAGAAACAGGCTGTTTTTTGGAAATGCGATCGTACGATAGTTCATAAAGCTCTCCCAAACGACGCCCCATTCATTTCTGCCGCCCCGGACTTACAGATCGCAGAGCTGCATCCTCCGCGCACGGAACGTCACGACACGCAGATCGAACGCATGCGCAAGGTCAAGCGCGCGGTCAAAATTCCTGCCGACCGCATCGGGCACATGCGCGTCCGAACCGATCGTGACATAGCGCCCGCCGAGTTCGCGGTAGCGGCGGTAAACGGGCGCGAGTTCCTTAATACCGCGCGGGACCGAAAGCCGGCGCGTATTGATCTCGAGGACGGTCTCCGTCTCGACGAGGGCGCGGAGCACGCCGTCGATCTCGTCCGCAAAATCGCCGTAGGAAATTTCGGGGTTCTCGAACGGGGCATTGCGCGCGATGTAGTCGATGTGCGCAAGCGCATTGATGTACGGCTGCGCGTAGATCTCCGTGCGCATAACGGAGAAGTATTCGCGGTACATCTCTTCCTTGGCGCGTCCCTCGTACGCCTCCGGATAATAGAGGTCCTTGCCGCGCAGGAAGTGGATCGAGGCGAGGATGAAATCAAACGGCACGCGCGCGACGAATGCGGCGTTCTTTGCGCGGGAAGAGGCCATCATCCCCATCTCGACGCCGAGGGAAAGATCCGCGCAGCGCAGCGGCTCATACGCCGCCCAATAGGCATCGGGGTCAAAGAGAAACGTCTCCTCGCCCGCCGCGGGATAGTCATAATCACAATGCTCGGTAAAGACGAGTCCCAAGCCCTGCGCGCGGGCAGCTGCAAGAGCCTCGGCGGCGGGCATCTCCGAATCCGCAGAAAACACGGTGTGCGCATGGCTGTCAAACAGCATCTTCCATCCTCCTCACGTCCCGATGTGCATCGCTCCGACCGCATCGGAGAGCTGCGCGAATGCCTCGATGGGAAGCTGCTCTCCGCGTGCGTTTTCCGCGATCCCTGCGGCCGCAAGCGCGGCGATCGCCGCATCCCGCGTCAGCCCCGCGCCCGCGAGCGCGTTGCGCATCGTCTT
Source organism: uncultured Selenomonas sp. (assembly GCA_963515775.1). GTDB lineage: Bacteria > Bacillota > Negativicutes > Selenomonadales > Selenomonadaceae > Centipeda. The sequence goes on from CAUQAR010000005.1 coordinate 24,123, forward strand.
GCGCCGCTGGCCGAACGCGGCCCGGACGATCCTGAAAAAGAGCTTTTCATCCGCCGGTCGGACGCGCGGCGTCTCCAGCACCGTGCAGGCGACCACCGCGCTCGTCACCGCGGGCATGGGCCGAAAGGCCCGCGGCGGCACGTCCATGACCATGCGCGCCGCGGTGAAATACTGTACGGCGATCGAGAGCGCGCCGTAGTCCTTCGATCCCGGCTGCGCCGTCATGCGGACGGCGACCTCCTTCTGCACCATCGTGACGAGCCGCGCGATCGGCAGCCGCTGCTCGAGGAGCGTCATGATGATCGGCGTCGTGATGTAGTACGGCAGATTCGCCACGACCTTGAAGCGTTCGCCCGCACGCAGTCCCAAGACCTGCGGAATATCGATCTTTAGAATATCGCCCGGCACGATCGTCACATTGTCGTACCCCTTGAGCGTCTCTGCGAGCACCGCGGGGAGCTTCTTATCCACCTCGACCGCAACGACGCGCGCGCCCGTCTCGGCGAGCCCCTGCGTCAGCGTGCCGATGCCGGGACCGATCTCGAGCACCGTGTCTCCCGCGGTCAGTTCCGCCGCATCCACAATGCCGCGCACGACGGCGGCATCCACGAGAAAGTTCTGCCCGAGCCGCTTGCTTGCGCGCAGGTGAAAGGCGTTTAGGATATGACGTGTGACCGCCGGATCGGCGATCACGGGAATCGTTGCATTCATATGAGTTCCTCAACCGCAGATTGGAATGCCGTGCGCGTGACGCCATAGGTGTTCAGCCGTGCGAGAAAGGTCTTAGCGTTCGCAAAGCCGAGGCCGAGACGGCGGCCGATCCGCGCGCGCCGCGCGGAGGCATCCGGCGCGCCCGTCAGCCCGCAGAGGATGAGATCGCGCATGGAGAACAGCGCTGCCGGCCGCACCATCGGCGTATGGACGAGGGCGAGCGCCGCGCGCACAGCGTCGGGCGCGGCCTGCTCGACGCCGACATCGCCGTCCGCGGCATTCGTCGCATCCTCTGCGGGGATGAAGGCGTGCTTTGCGCGCGGAAACATCGCCGTCAGCCGCGCGCGGATGCGCTCGCCGACCGTATCAGGGTCGGTGAGGACGATGATGCCGCGCGCTTCATACGCAGCGCGAATGTCCTTAATGGTGCGGCTGCGCAGGCGAAAGCCGTCCGTCACGATGCAGTCTGCCTCCACCGCGCGCCGCACCGCCGCGACGTCCATCTTCCCCTCGACAACGATCACCTCTCGAATCAAAACATCACGCTCTCTACATGCAGCATCCTATGCCTCCAACGGATCGCGAACCACAGGCGCATCGTACACGTCAAACGGGTCAATATCGATACATTTGCGCGGGTCTCTCCTGCCCTCAAGATCCCACGCCGCCGTCCCGTTCATCACGGTGAGCGCCGCATCGAACACCGTTTTGTCCGCCAAAGGGGCAAACACACCGCCGCGCGCAACGAGCGGCGCCGCATCGTACAGACGAACGGACCCGTCGTTGAAATACGCGTACAGGCTGTAATCCGCGCCCGGCACGACTTGCAGGACTTCCGGCATAAATCTTTCATCCATCTCGATCAGCCCTTTCTGAGCGGCGGGATAGGATTCGGCTCCTTGCCGCTCTTGACGAGTTCCCAATCCTGCATCAACTCATCCTGGTACATGGCACACCATGCCAAAACGAGTTTTAATTGTCTGTTGGGGAGGAATCCCCGCGTCACCATACAGCTTTGAATATTGATCTGCGCTTTGTTGCCCGCATATTCTGCGTGAATATGCGGCGGGTTGTGGTCATTGTGATAGATCGTGATGCGTATTCCAAAAAAAATACTGATTTCCGGCACGGCAGTCACCTCTCTCCTTTACAAAAATGCCCGGGCCGCCCGATACAGCCGCGCGTGGATATCCTCGATTGGGCGCGGCACGTCGTTCGCGCTCGAGGGGATACGCACCCAGCCGTAGCGCTCTGCGAGCAGCACATAGGCGTCGTATGTACGCGCGAGATAGTCCGCGTCGCGCTCGTGAATATCGGGCGCTTCGCCCTTTTCGCGTGCGCGGGCCGCGATGAGGCGCTGCGCCGCCGTCGGTTCCATGTCGAGGAAGAATACGGCGTCCGGCACGGGCAGCCCCATCTTGTTGAACTCAAAATCATAGAGCCAATCGAGAAAGGCGTCGCGCTGCGCCGCATCCCGAATCTTCACCGCCTGGTGCACCATATTCGACGTCGTATAGCGGTCGGCGAGCACGACGGCGCCCGCCGCATAGTCCCGTCCCCACGTCGTCCGATAGGAGGCATAGCGGTCCACGGCAAAGAACGTGGACGCCGCGTAGGCGTTCACATCGTCCGCGTGCGCGCCGAAATCCCCGCGCAGATACATCCGCACGAGCGCCGACGAATCCGACGCATAGGCGGGAAATGTCACCGGCACAACGCGGTGTCCGTCGCGTACCAGCCGCTCCGCGAGAAGCCGCGTCTGCGTCTCCTTGCCTGAGCCGTCGCCCGCCTCGATGATGAGGAGTTTTCCCTTCGGCATAACCTATCCTTCCGCCGTCACCAGTACCGTCTCAAGCGAAGCATCCGCCGCGCCCGCGACATGCGCCCCCGCCGCCCGCATCACATGCAGATAATCGAGCGCGGCCGTATCGATCCGATCGCCGGGCGCGAGCACGGGAATCCCCGGGGGGTAAAAGACGATCGTCTCCGCGGCCGTCCGCCCCGCCGCCTGCGCGAGAGGAACGCGCTGCTTCGGCGCAAAATACGCCGCACGTGGCGTGCACATCGTCATCGGCAGGGGCGGCATCTGCGGCAGCGAGGCGGCCCGATACGCCGCGCGCTGCATGCCGCCGTGCCGCTCCGCCAGCCGCGCGAGCGCGGCCGCGATCATCTCCGCCTCCTGCACGCCGTCCGCATAGGAGAGCAAGAAGAGCACATTGCGCGCATCCGCGAGCTCGCATGCGATATGCGCGCGGCGCAGCGCCACCTCCGCGGCAAAGCCCGTGAGGCCGATCCCCGCGACGGTCACAGTCACCTTCAGCGGATCGAGCGCCGCCCGCCCGGGGCCTCCCATCGATTCCCTGCCGAACGACCACAGCCCCGGAATCTCATTGATGCGCGCACGCAGTTCCTCCGCCGCACGCACCGCCGCCTCCAGCCGCGCGCGCCCCTCTTCCGCCATCTGGAGGCGCGCCGCATCAAGCGACGCGAGCAGGATCTCGTTCGGACTCGTCGACTGGAGGATCCCCGACGCCGCGCGGATACGCTCCGGTGCGATGCGCCCGCCGCGCGCGAGCAGCATCGAGGTCTGCGTGAGCGAACCGAGCATCTTATGCGTGCTCTCGGCGGAGAGATCGGCCCCCGCCTGCATCGCGGACGGCGGCAGAGCATCGGAGAACGCGAAATGCGCGCCGTGCGCGGCATCCGCCAGCACGCGCATCCCGCGGTCATGCAGGAAGTCCGCGATCTCGGATAGCTCCGCCGCCACGCCGTAGTACGTCGGATAAACGAAGAGCGCCGCGTGCGCTTCGGGATGCGCCGCCACAGCGCGCCGCACCTCCGCAAGGGATACTCCCATCGCGATGCCGCCCCGTTCGTCGATCTCCGGCTGCATATATACCGGCCGCGCCCCCGTGAGGATCAGCCCGCCGACGATCGAGCGATGCGCGTTGCGCGGCACGAGCACCGTATCCCCGGGGGCGAGCGCCGCCATGAGCATCGTATGAACCGCGCCCGTCGTCCCGTTCACCATAAAATACGCGGCGTCCGCGCCGTACGCCTCAGCCGCCAGCTCCTCGGCCGCGCGGATGCAGCCCGTCGGCGCGTGGAGATCGTCGAGTTCCGCCACGAGCGAGACATCCGCGCGCAGCCCCGTCTCTGTAAAAAAAGACCGGAGCAGAGGATGCGCCCCGCGCCCGCCCTTGTGGCCCGGCGTATGAAAGGGCGCGATGCCGAGGCCCGCATAGGCCAGCAAAGATTCTGCGAGCGGGGCTTTCACGCGCCCACCATGCGGTTCTGCACGCGCAGATGGACCTTCGTCCCCTTGTGCGGCTCGGAGAGAATCTGGATCGCCGCGCCGATGAGCTTGGCGCGCTCCTCCATGCCGATCACGCCGAAGTGACGTCCGCGTCTGCGGCGCTGCGCCTCCATATCGAAGACGTCATCCATGTCGGCGGTCTCATCCTCCGCCGGACGATCCGTTTTAAACCCGACGCCGTCGTCCGCGACGAGCACCGTGAGCGCCTGCTCCGTATAGTGCATGCGCACGCGCACCTTGTCCGTCTTGGCGTGGTTCACGACGTTGTTCAGCGCCTCCTGCACGATGCGGAACACGGCGATCTCCACATGCTTCGGCAGCGGATAATAGGTCCCCTCGAGGCTGAACGTCCCGCGGAGCTTGCCGCGCTCGCCGAAGAGACGAATCAGCTGCTCCACCGCCTGCGGCAGGCCGAGATCATCGAGCGCCATCGGACGCATGTCAAAGATGATCTGCCGCACACTCGTCAGGCATTTGCGAATCTCATCGCGCAGCTCCCCGAGCGTCTCCTTCGCCGCCGCCATATCCCGGTCCATCAGCCGCTCGGTGATGCTCGTCGTCAGCAGCACGTTCGCCAGATCCTGCGCGGGGCCGTCGTGGATTTCGCGCGAGATGCGGTAGCGCTCCTCCTCCGTCGCCTTGATGATGCGCGCGCCGACAAATTTGTCCTTCTGCACGGCCTCGATCTTCCAGATCACGCCGCTGACCTGCGTGCTGAGATAGCTGAGCACCGAGCCGATCGCGAGCGCCATGTGCTCCGCGCGCGCGACCATCGTGTAGAGATAGCGCAGGCGAATCTCGAGCTTGTCGCGCTCCACGCGCATCTGCTGTTCCTTCTCGCGCTCGATGGCGAGATTGATCTGGATGATCGAGACATTCTCATAGGTCTTGCGGATCTCGTCTTCCGAGAACTCGGAGAAATTTCCGCTGACCTCGGCGAGCCGCCGCTTCGCCTGCTGCTCCTCCGATGCGAGCGCATCGACGCGTTCGATCGTATCGCGCACGCTCTGCTTCAGATCGGCGAGCCGCCGGCGCGCCTCATCCACCTCGTTGCGCGTATTCTGGTAGATGTCAAAGATCTGCGTCTTATTGTCCTCGATCGTATCGATCGTATTCGTCAGCAGCCGGCGCAGCTGACTCTCCTCGATGCCCTCCGGCGGCCCGTCCCACAGATCGGCGGCGGGCCGCATGCGCCCGTTACGTTTGCTCATGGTCTCCTCCTGTCGCGTCATGCGCCTATTGTACCCCATTTCCCGGCAAAAGTCACGCGGCCGACGACTTCATCCCATCCTTTCGCCTTGCTTTTTTCTTAAAAAATCGGTAAAATGGCACAATGGAGAGTAAAGCGCATCCGCGCAGAAAATAAACGAAAGCATAGGTGATTCCGCATGAGCATCTTCTCACGCTTCCTCCCGAAGCGCAAACCGCCCGAGATCAAGAACAACATCCCGAAGGAAAAGGAGAACATCCGCAAGACCTTCGGCGTATACTGCAACGGCCATCATGAAAAGCGCGGCGACAAGCTCTGCCCGCGCTGCACGGCGCTGCTCGCCACGGTCTTCACAAAGATCGACCGCTGCCCCTACGGCATCACGAAGCCGATCTGCGACCGCTGCGACCGCCCGTGCTTCGGCGCAAAGGCGACGCAGGAGTTCCTCACGATCATGCAGGGCACGCAGCGCGGCATGTTCCTGCGCCATCCCGTCATGACGATCAAGCACAAGCTCGCCGGCATGGGCGTGGACTACGCGAAGCATCAGCAGCAAAAGAAGCTCGACGACAAAATCAAAGCACGGGAAAAGGCCGCAAAGGAACGCGGCAAGGACCGCAAGAAAAAATAGAGCACGGACGCAAAAAAACCTCCCGCCGCGGCACCGATCCGCAGCGGGAGGTTTTTTATCACGTTCGTTACGCGAGCGTCTTGATGTAGTCCTTCAGCTCGTCCGCAGCCTTCGTGACGCGCGAGAGGTTCGCCGTGATCTCCTGCGTCGACGCGGCCTGCTCCTCGCTGATGGAGCCCGTCGTCTCGATGGACCGCGAGATGTCCTCGACGGCGCGGTTCATCTCGTTCAGCGTCACCTGGATGCGCTCCGTCGCCTCACGCGACTGCTCCG
>CAUQAR010000006.1:0-26824 GCA_963515775.1 uncultured Selenomonas sp.
TGTTCCACACAACCTTTTACATGCGGCGGCTGCATTCATTGGTCGGACTCGTCGTCATCGGCGTGTTCCTCTTCGAGCACGTCTTTACGAATTCGACCGTGCTGAACGGAGCGAAGGCCTTTAATGATGCGCTGGCCATGATGGATCTCATTCCGCGTCCGGTGTTCTACGGACTCGAGATCTTCGCCATCGCCGTACCGATTCTCTTCCATGCCGTCTATGGCATCTACATCGCGGCACAGGCGAAAAACAACCCGAGCAATTATGGCTACGTCCGCAACTGGCAGTTCGCCGTCCAGCGCTACACGGCATGGCTGCTCATTCCGTTCCTCATCTGGCATGTCGGCTACATGCGCGTTTGGGAAAAGGGCATCATGGGCGCTCATATCAACTATGATCTGCTCTATACCTATTTCGTGACGGGCGATTACGCCATCCTCCACACCGTGCTCTATACCATCGGCATGATCGCTGCGATCTTCCACTTCTGCAACGGCATTTCGACGTTCTGCATGACGTGGGGCATCGCCAAAGGTCCGCGTGCACAGTCCGTGATCAACGCACTGTCGATGGCCCTTTGCACGCTGATGAGTCTGATCACGCTCGCCTTTATGGCCAGCTATTTCATGAGATAAAAATCGCAGCAAAGGAGAGTAAGAATGGCTAAAGTACCACAAAATAAAGTGATCATCGTCGGCGGGGGGCTTGCCGGTCTCCTCGCAGCGATGAAGGTCTGCGAAGGCGGCGGCACGGTCGATCTCTTTTCCTACTGCCCCGTGAAGCGTTCGCATTCGCTCTGCGCACAGGGCGGTATGAATGCCTGCATGGATACGAAGGGCGAGCACGACAGCGTCTACGAGCATTTCGACGATACAGTTTACGGCGGCGACTTCCTGGCCGACCAGCTTGCCGTTAAGGGCATGGTCGAGGCGGCCCCCGGGCTGGTCAAGATGTTCGACCGCATGGGCGTTCCGTTCACGCGTACGTCGGAAGGCGCTTTGGATCTCCGCAATTTCGGCGGGCAGAAGAATAAGCGCACGGTCTTTGCCGGTTCGACGACCGGTCAGCAGCTCCTCTACGCACTGGACGAGCAGGTGCGTCACTGGGAGGTCAAAGGCAAGGTCACGAAGTATGAGTTCTGGGAGTACATCCGCGCGATCAAGAACAAGGACGGCATCGTCCGCGGCATCGTCGCGCAGAACATGAACTCGAATGAGATTAAGGCATTCCCCGCGGATGTCGTCATTCTCGCCACGGGCGGCCCCGGACAGGTCTTCGGCCGTTGCACGGCATCGACGATCTGCAACGGCTCGGCGGTCTCCTCCGCATACCAGCAGGGCGCGCACATCGGCAATCCCGAGTTCATCCAGATCCATCCGACGGCGATCCCGGGCACGGATAAGAACCGCCTGATGTCGGAGGCGTGCCGCGGCGAAGGCGGGCGCATTTGGACGTATAAGGACGGCGAGCCTTGGTACTTCCTCGAAGAGATGTACCCCGCGTACGGCAACCTCGTGCCGCGTGATATCGCGTCCCGTGCGATCTTCAAGGTCTGCGTGCACATGGGCCTCGGCATCAATAACGAGCGCCGCGTCTATCTCGATCTCTCGCATATCCCCGCGGATTATCTCGAGCGCAAGCTCGGCGGCATCCTCGAGATGTACTCCGAATTCATCGGACAGGATCCGCGCAAGGTTCCGATGGAGATCTTCCCCTCGGTGCACTATTCGATGGGCGGCATTTGGGTGGACCGCAAGCATCACACGAATATCCCGGGCCTCATGGCGGCGGGCGAGTGCGATCATCAGTACCACGGTGCGAACCGTCTCGGTGCGAACTCCCTCTTGTCGGCTGCGTATTCCGGTCTCATCTCGGGCCCCGAGGCGCTCCGGTGGGCGCGCAGCGGCGAACTCGGCACGGCGCTCACCGAGGAAGAGCTCGAGAGTGCACGCAAAGAGGCCGTCGAAGAGTTCGATAAGATCCGCGCGATGGACGGTCCCGAGAACGCACATCAGCTCCATCAGGAGATGGGCGAGATCATGTACGACTACGTCTCCATTGAGCGCGACAACAAGGGCCTTGACATCTGTCTCGAAAAGCTCAAGGAAATCCTCAAGCGCTGGGATAATATCGGCGTGACGGATCGCGGCACATGGGCGAACCAGGAGGTCATGTTCGTCCGTCAGCTCCGCAATATGATTCTCTACGCGATGGCCGTGACGAAAGCCGCCCGCTGCCGTGACGAGAGCCGCGGCGCGCACGCAAAGATTCTGCTTGACGAGAACGGCGAGCGTAAGACGGACGAGAACGGCGAGCTCGTATTCTACGGCCGCGATGATGCGCGCTTCATGAAGACTTCTATCGTTGACTATGATCCGCAGACAGAAGAGCCGATCATCAGCTATATGGAGTTCGAGCATTCACTCATCAAGGCGCGTGCACGCAGCTATGCGGTCGCGAAGAAAGAGTAAGGGAGGACAGCAGTCATGGCAGAACAGAGAAAAGTTCATTTTATTGTCGAGCGTCAGGACGGTCCGACCGATAAACCGTATACACAGGAGTTCGAGGTTGCCTATCGTCCCGGTCTCAACGTCGTCGCGGCGCTCATGGAGATTCAGAAGAATCCCGTGACGATGGACGGCAAGCGCGTTCCCCCTCCGGTGTGGGAGTGCAACTGTCTCGAGAAGGTCTGCGGCGCGTGCATGATGGTCATCAACGGCAAGGCACAGCAGGCATGCTGCGCGCTCGTTGATAACCTCACGGAGCCGATTCGCCTACAGCCTGCGCGTACATTCCCGGTCATTCGCGATCTCCTCATCGACCGCTCGATCATGTTCGAGAGCCTCAAGCGTATTCACGGATGGATCGAGGTCGACGGCACTTGGGAAGTCAAGGAAGCACCGATTCAGAATCCGTACACGGCGGAGACCTGTTACGAGCTGTCGCACTGCATGACTTGCGGCTGCTGCCTCGAGGCATGCCCGAACGTCGGCCCGCAGTCCGATTTCATCGGTCCTGCGCCGACGGCACAGACCCTGCTCTTTAACCTCCATCCGCTCGGACAGTTCGATGCGCCGACGCGTCTCAACGCACTGATGGAGAAGGGCGGCATCACGAGCTGCGGCAACAGTCAGAACTGCGAGCGCGTCTGCCCGAAGAGCATTAAGCTGACGCAGCATCTCGCCCAGCTAAACCGCGAGGTCAACAAGCAGGCGCTGCGCAATATGTTCAACCACTAATACCCAATCTTAGGCTGATATAACCCAACACAAACGAGGAGCTGCCTGTGAACGCATCACAGGCAGCTCCTTTTTGTATGCGGCGGCCCACGAAAAGAGGGCTGCCGCACTCATGGAGTGCAGCAGCCCCTGCCGTTTGCCTGTGTTTAGAGCTTGAATCCGCCGACGAGCTTTTGGAGATCCTGTGCGAGTTGCGCCAGCGTTTGGCTGGCCGATGCAATTTCCTGCATCGAAGCGGCCTGTTCTTCGGAAACAGCGGAGACATTTTCCGCCTCGCTGTGTACGGAATTCGAGACCTTTTGGACGGCTTCCACGGAGCTGACCATGCGCTCGCTTCCGGCTTTGATCCCCTCGGTGCTCTTTAAGATGGCGTCCACCTTCTCGGAGAGCTCCTTGACGACGCCTGCGATGCGGTCGAACTGTTCGCCGGCTTGGTTGACCTGCTTCACGCCCTCGCCGACATGTTCCTTCTGCTCCTGCATGACCTTGAACGTGTCCTCGATGCGGTTTGCGTTATCGGTGATGAGGCCCGTGATCTCCTGTGCGGCCGTCTCCGACTGCTCGGCGAGCTTGCGGACTTCCTCAGCGACGACGGCAAAGCCGCGGCCCTGTTCGCCTGCGCGCGCAGCCTCGATCGCTGCATTGAGTGCGAGCAGGTTGGTCTGACCCGCGATCTCGGTGATCATCTCGACGATCTCGGAGATGCGCTTTGAGCTCTCATAGAGTGCGGTGACTGCTTCGGAGACATCCTTTGCGCTCTGGTCGAGTATGGACATGCCCTCTACGGCCACGCTGAGGCCCTGCTGGCCCTCTACCGTCGCCGTTTCGGCGCGGTGCGTCGCCGCCGAGACGTCGGAGATGCCGCCTGTAATATCGTTGATCGCATGTGTGATGCCGTCGACCGTCTTAAAGGACTCGTCGACAACTTCGTTCTGTTCGATGGTGCTGGTCGTGATCTTTGTGATGGCTTCGGCCGCGTGCTGTGCGCCCTGTGCCGACTGATCCGCAGATGCGGTCATCTGCTGGGATGCGGCCGCAAGCTGCTCGGCCGTTTGCGCGGCCTTTTGAATGAGGTCCCGCAGGCTCTTGACCATGCCGAGGAACGCGTTGTGAAGTTGACCGATCTCGTCCTCCCGTTCGAGCTGTGGCGGCGTGATGGCGAGGTTTCCTCCCGCAACCTCCTGCGCGGCGCCGACCATCGCTTCGAGTGGGCCGGAGATCGATCCCGCGATCCTGTAGAGCAGACCGCCGATGAGCAGAATCGAAATGAGCGCGCCGATCAGCATCGCCCACTTGAGACTGTTCACGTCGGCGAGCACCTCGTCCTTCGGGACGAAGAGGACGAGCGACCAGCCCGTATTGCCGACCGGATGCACGGCGTAATAATTTTCGACACCCTGATAGCTGTTCGTAAAGAAAATCGGATCCTTCGAGAGGAGGCGCTTGGCATCCTCCTCGCCCTGCGAATGAACGTTGTCATTGAGTCCTAGGTCAGAGTGGTAGATAAAGCGCCCTTCTTCATCAAGCAGGAAGGCCGCGCCGTGCTCGCGAATCTTGATCTTGGACATGGCGTCCTGGATCGCGGAGAATGTGACGTCGAGTCCTACCACAGCCTGCAGCTCTCCGTTGTGGCGAATTGCGCGCGAGAGCTCCAAGCCGAATTTTCCGGTGGTCTTGTCCTGAAAGACCTTGTTGACCTGTACGCCGTCCTTGGACGCCGCCAGCTGGTACCAGGGGCGCGTGGTCGGGTCGAGTACGCTGACGGGGACGACGCCCTGCTCGCTGTAGAGGAAATCACGGTTCGTCTCGTGCGGAAAGCCCAAATAGAGGGACCCAATGTCGGGACGCGATGTGAGATCCGCCGCGATGACAAGGAAATCTTCGTTCGACGGCATGTTGGACGACCAGACGCGGCCGATGCCCTCGAGCATTCCCTCCGGACCCGCGACCTTGCGGTCGATCTCCTCGGCATAATACTCCGAGAGCGCCCGCATCTCACGCTCTGTCGCCGCTTCAATCATGCTGCTCGCCTCGAAATACGAGAAGAGAGCCATCGCGACGAAGATCACGAGGGACGGCAGGCCGATCCATAGGAGCATCTTCTCTTTCAGCTTTATTCTTCCACCTCTTTTAATCCTATGGCGCCGGAGCGCCGAAACACAACGGACCCGCAAGCCTTTGCGGATATAGCGGATATATATGAAATTCTAATTCAACATCTTTTTTAAAATTCCTCCTAAGGTCCTATGATCTTTGAAAATAAAATTATAAAGCGGTTAACGGAACATTATATCCGCAGGTCATATTCGTGCGAAGACATGAAAACACCGGCGCAGGACGTATGCGCCGGTGTTCAAATGTGCTGCCGCAACTATATGGTAGTTTTTTTCATGCGACCGGCGAGATAGTTTGCCGCAAGCGAGCCGGAGATGTTGTGCCACACGCTGAAGAGGGCGCCCGGGATCGCGGCCGCTGCGCCGAAGTGCTGGAGGGCGAGCGACGTTGCGAGGCCGGAGTTCTGCATGCCGACCTCGATGGAGACGGCCTTGACCTTTGCCATGTCCATGTGCAGGAGCTTTGCCGCAGCAAAGCCGAGCGCGTAACCGAGGAGGTTGTGGCACATGACGACGACCATGATGAGCGCCCCTGTCTCCATGATGCGTCCGGCGTTTGCCGAGACGACGCCGCCGACGATGAGGACGATGGCGATAACGGAGACGAGCGGGAGAATCCGAACGGCCTTTTGTACCGGACGCTCGAAGAATCGGTTGATGAGGAGGCCGAGGACGATCGGCGCGATGACGACCTGGACGATCGAGATCATCATTTTTCCCGCAGGAATGTCGATCCACTGCCCCGCGAGCAGAAGCGTGAGCAGCGGCGTCATGATCGGCGCGAGAATCGTCGAGGCCATCGTCATGGAGACGGAGAGCGCGACATCGCCGCGGGCGAGGTAGGTCATGACGTTGGACGAGGTGCCGCCCGGGCAGGTGCCGACGAGGATCACGCCCGCCGCAAGATCCGGCGGGAGGGAGAAAGCCTGCGCCAGTACCCATGCGAGCATCGGCATGATGCCGAACTGCGCGACGGTACCGATGAGGACGTCCTTGGGACGCTGCAAAACGAACCTAAAGTCGTCGAAGCGGAGCGTCATGCCCATGCCGAACATGACGATGCCGAGCAGGATCGTGATATAGGGGACGGTCCACAGGAAAGTCCACGGCTGGAAGAGGGAAACGGCCGCAATGGCGATGACAAAGACGGCCATATAGCGGGAAACGACATTGCTCAGCTGTTCTAAAAACTGCATAGATAAAGGCCCCTTTATTTAATGAGAGATTTTGATAAAGTCCTCGAGTTTTTGCAGAGCGCTGCCGTCCGCAATCGTTTGGCGGGCTGCGTCAATCCCCGCGGCGATCGATGGGGCGGCGCCGTAGATATAGATGGCTGCGCCTGCGTTGAGCAGGCAGACGTTCGCGCGCGCGTCTTTGATGTCGCCCGCGAGGATGCCGCGCGTCACAGCGGCGTTCTCCTCCGGCGAACCGCCGCGGATGGCAGACTTGTCGGCAAGCGGCATGCCGAAGTCCGTGGGGCTGATCTCATAAGCGCGTTCGCGGCCGTTCATGATCTCGCGGATCTTGGTCGGCGCGCCGATGGAGATCTCGTCCATGCAGTCCGTACCGTGAACGATGAGAGCGCGTTTGACGCCGAGCGTCGGCAGCACGCGTGCGAGCGGCCGGAGGAGGTGTTCGCCGTAGACGCCGAGGAGTATACATTCGGGATGGGACGGGTTGGTCAGGGGGCCGAGAATGTTGAACACCGTCCGGATGCCGAGCTCACGGCGGATGGTGCCGACGTGCTTCATCGACTGATGGTAGCGCTGGGCGAAGAGGAAGGCGATGCCGACGCTGTCCAGCTCTTCACGTACCTTCTCGGGCGGCTGGTCGATATTGACGCCGAGCGCTTCGAGACAGTCCGCCGTGCCGCACTTCGAGGAGGCGGCGCGGTTGCCGTGTTTGCAGACCTTGAGGCCCGCCGCCGCCGCGATGAAGGAGGCCGTTGTCGAGACGTTGATGCTGCCCGAGTGGTCGCCGCCCGTACCGACGATGTCGATGACCTCCATCCCCTCGTGCGTGACGCGCTCGGCGTGGCTCCGCATCGCAGCCGCCGACCCCGCGATCTCGTCGATCGTCTCCATGCCGCTGCTCTTGGTCGAGAGCGCCGCGAGGTAGGCGGCGTTCTCGACGGCCGTCGTCTCGCCCGACATGATCTCGTTCATCACGGCGTACGCCTCGTCGTAATAGAGATCCTTCTTGTCCACAATCTTTTTGATGGCTTCTTTGATCATTGCGCTGCCACTCCTTGAAAAAATATCGTTTACCATATAAAATACAGTATTGTATTATAGCATAAAATTTCCATGAGGGAAAATTTTGGGAGAGTTTAGGAGCGACTATGTTTGAACCGCGCTTTACAGCGCTCAATATGAACGAGATACTCAAATATCTCGGCTTCCGCGGACAGGAGCTCACGGAGGAGATTGCGGCGCAGCTGCGCCGCTGCACGGACGAGGTGCTCCGGGCCGCGACGCCGCGGCTGACCTATCGGCAGGTGCCGCTCGAAGGCGGCGCCGTGCTCGGCGTCACGTTTGCGGGCAGGGACATCCCCGCGATGCTCGCGCCGTGCGAGGAGGCGATTCTCTTCGGCGCGACGCTCGGCCCCGGGGTCGAGCGTCTCATGATGCGCTATGAGGTCACGAACGCGGCCGATGCGGTCATTATGGACGCGTGTGCGAGCACGGCGATCGAGAATATCTGCAATAATTTTGAGAGCGACATGCGCGCACAGATCGAGGCGGGCGGGCGTTATCTGACGGATCGGTTCAGCCCCGGCTACGGCGATCTGCCGATCTCCGAGCAGCCGAAATTCTTTGCACTGCTCGATATGACGCGCCGCATCGGCGTCTCGCTGACGCCGACGACCATCATGGTGCCGCGCAAATCTGTGACGGCGATCATGGGCATCGCGCGCACGCCGCAGCCGCATCGTCCGCCCGACTGCGAGCACTGCCTCATGTTCCGGAATTGTCCGTTCCGCAGGGCCGGGCGCCGATGCAGAGAGGGCGCGAAGACGTAATATCACCATAGATACAGGGAGACAGAGCATGCAGGATATCATCATACTGGACGGGGGCATGGGTACGGAGCTTCAGGCGCGCGGCCTTGCCCCGGGGGAGCGCCCCGAGCTCTTCGGGATGGAGCATCCGGAGGTCATCGAAGAGGTTCACAGGAACTATATCGCGGCGGGCAGCCGCGTCATATACAGCAATACGTTCGGCGCGAACGGGCACAAGCTTATTGGCACGGGAAAGACGGTCGCTGAGGTCATCGGGGCGAACGTCGCGACTGCACGGCGCGCGGCCGAGCGCTCCGGCGTCCCCGGGGTGCGCGTCGCGCTCGACATCGGTCCCATCGGGGAACTGGTCGAGCCGCTCGGCACACTCTCCTTTGAGGATGCCTATGAGCTCTTCCATGAGATGGTCACGGCGGGGGAGGCGGCGGGCGCCGACCTCGTGATCTTCGAGACGTTGACCGACCTCTATGAGGTGAAGGCGGCGGTGCTCGCGGCAAAGGAGCATACGAAGCTCCCCATCTGGGTGACGATGACCTTCGAGCAGAACGGGCGCACCTTCCTCGGCGCAGCCGTGCCGTCCGTCGCGGTGACGCTTGACGCGCTCGGCGTCGCGGCGCTCGGCGTCAACTGCTCGCTGGGACCTGTCGAACTGCGTCCCATCGTTGCCGAGCTGATGGAGTGGACAGACCTCCCGATTATCGTAAAACCGAACGCGGGCCTGCCCGACCCGCGCACGGGCGCGTATGCGATGACGGCGGAGGAGTTCGGCACGGAGATGGCTGCGTTCGCGCGACGCGGCGCCGTCATCATGGGCGGGTGCTGCGGGACGAATCCCGATTTCATCCGCGCCCTTACGGCGGCGGTCGCGGGCGGGGCAGAGGATCGCCCGGCGCGCAAAAAGCGCAAGGGGGTCGCGTCCCCCGGATGCGTCGCGGAGTACGGAAAGCTCAACGTCATCGGCGAGCGTATCAATCCGACGGGGAAGAAGCGTCTCCAGCAGGCGCTCCTCGAAGAGGATATGGGCTATATCAAAAAGCTCGCCATCTCGCAACAGGAGGCGGGCGCAAACGTCCTCGATATCAATGTCGGCGCGCAGGGCGTGGACGAGGAGGCGATCATCCCGCGCGTCGTGAAGGCGGTGCAGAGCGTCGTCGATCTCCCGCTCCAGATTGACTCGGCAAATCCGAAGGTCATCGAGGCGGCGCTGCGCGTCACGAACGGGCGCGTCATCATCAACTCCGTCAGCGGCGAACGCGCGCGCATGGACGAGATTTTCCCGCTCGCCAAGCATTACGGCGCGGCGGTGCTCGGGCTGGCGCTCGACGAGGCGGGGCTACCACAGACGGCGGCGGAGCGCGTCGCCATCGCCGAGCGCATCATCGAAGAGGCGGAGCGCTGCGGGCTCGACCGCGAGGACATCATCATCGACTGCCTGACGCTCACCGTCTCCGCGCAGCAGGAGCAGGCGATGGAGACCCTGCGCGCCGTCCGCGCGGTGCATGACCGGCTCGGCCTGCACTGCGCGCTCGGCGTGAGCAATATTTCCTTTGGCCTCCCCGCGCGTGTGCATATGACGGAGAATTTCCTCATCCAGGCCATGCACGTCGGCCTTGATTTCCCGATCGTCAATCCGAACACGAAGGAAATCATGGATGCGGTCGTCTCCTATCGCGCGGTTTCGGGCGAGGACGTGGACTGTGCCGCCTATATCGAGCGCTTTGCCCCCGAGCAGGCAGAGATGCGCCGGCGCAAGGAACTCGGCCTCACGGGCGATGCGGGCGTGGACGCGGCAGTGCAGACGGCGGTCGAGCAGGCGGGCGACGTCGATCCGCTCATGGATGCCATCATACGCGGCCTCAGCGACGACGCCGAGCGCATCACACGCAGGCTCCTCACCGAGATGGCGCCCATGGATATCATTCAGGAAAAGGTCATTCCCGCGCTCGACATCGTCGGTGACCGCTATGAAAAGGAGATCATCTTCCTCCCGCAGCTCATCAATGCGGCAAACGCCGCGACGGCGGGCCTCGAGCTGATCAAGGTGAAGCTCGCAGAGTCCGGGCAGGGCGTCTCGAAGGGGAAGATCATCCTCGCCACCGTCGAGGGGGATATCCACGACATCGGCAAGAACATCGTCAAGGTCGTGCTCGAGAACTACGGCTATCAGATCATCGATCTCGGGCGCGACGTCCCCGTGACGCGCGTCGTCGAGGTCGCCATCGAGAAGAAGGTCGGGCTCATCGGACTATCGGCGCTCATGACGACGACGGTCACCGCGATGAAGCGAACGATCGAAGCACTGCACGAGGCGGGGCACGACTGCCAAACCGTCGTCGGCGGCGCGGTGCTCACGGAGGACTATGCGCGCGAGATCGGCGCGGACTATTATGCGGGCGATGCGCGCAGCATCGTGGAGATCGCCCGGCGGGTACTGGACGAGCAGGGAGGCTGAATATAGTGGAGCGTACGGATATACGGGCGCATTTGAAAAAAGCGTCGCTCATCTTCGACGGCGGCATGGGGACCTATTACGCGCAGAAGACACATACGCGCGGCAAGGGCGTCGAGCTCGCGAACGTCGAGACGCCGATCGTCGTCGGCGATATTCACACGGAGTATCTGCGTGCGGGCGCACAGGCGATAAAGACGAACACATTCGCCGCGAACCGCATCGTTTACCAAGGGGATGAGGCGCTCGTGCGCCGCATCATCTCTGCGGGATGGGACATTGCCGTGCGCGCGGCGCAGCCCTCCGGCACCTATGTCTTTGCGGACATCGGGCCGGTCACGGGCCTGCCGCATGCGGACATCATCGACGAGTACCGCTTCCTTGCGGACGCATTCCTCGCTCTGGGGGCGCGGCATTTCATCTTTGAGACCAACTCCTCTGTCGAGGGACTCATCGAGACCGCGGCCCATATCAAGCAGGAATGTCCGGGGGCATTCATCCTCAACTCGTTCTCCGCCTATCCGGGCGGCTACACGCGCGACGGGCGCTTCGTCGAGGAACTCGTGCGCGAGGCGGCGGAGAGCGGACATGTGGACGCCGTTGGATTCAACTGCGTGAACGGTACGCGCCAAATGAAAGATCTGGTGCGTCATCTCGGCACGCGCGTCCTGCCACTCTCCCTCATGCCGAACGCGGGACATCCCGTCATCGTCGACGGGCGGACCTTCTACGAGAGCGCGCCGGATTACTTCGGAACGAGTCTCGCCGAAATGGCGCGCGAGGGCGTCTCGATTCTCGGCGGATGCTGCGGCACGACCCCCGCGCATATCAAGGCGCTTTGCGACGCGCTCGCAGCACAGGGAGACGCCGCACCGGAGGAGGACGAGGAGGCGCCCCTGCGCGTTGCGGCGCTGCCGCAGAGCCCGTTCTTCGAGGCGCTCAAATCGGGCGCAAAGCCCATCGCCGTCGAACTCGACCCGCCCGATACCGGCAACGCGGACAAATTCATGGCGGGCGCGCGGGAGCTCATGGCGGCGGGCGTCAATGCCATCACCATCGCGGACAATCCCATCGCGCGCGCGCGCATGGACGCCGCGATGCTCGCAGGGCGCGTGCATCGTGAACTCGGCATCGAGCCGATCCCGCACATGACCTGCCGCGACCGCAACCTCAACGCCATCAAGTCGCTGCTCCTCGGCCTGAGCGCCGAGGGCGTGCACAACATCATCACCATCACGGGCGACCCCATCCCGACGGCCGAGCGCGACGAGGTTAAGAGCGTCTATCAGTTCAACTCGCGCAAGCTCGCCTCCTTTATCACGAGCCTCGGCAGCCGCGGCGAAGTCGTCCCGTTCCACATCTTCGGCGCGCTCAACGTCAATGCGAAATTCTTCGGAACGCAGATCAACCTCGCCAAGAAGAAGGTCGAAGAGGGCATGATGGGCTTCTTTACCCAGCCCGTCCTCAGCGAACGCGCGAAAGAAAATATGCGCGCCGTACGCGAGACCTTCCCCGAGGCGCTCATCCTCGGCGGCATCATGCCCGTCGTCAGCGAGCGCAACGCGCGCTATATGGAGAGCGAGATCACCGGCATTCACGTCGAAGACCGCATCATCGACATGTACCATGGCCTTGACCGCGCGCAGGCCGAGGAACTCGCCGTGCGGCTTTCCCTCGAGATTGCGGCGGACATCGCCCCCTACATCGACGGTTACTACATCATCACCCCGTTCTCACGAACGGCACTCGTCGCACGGATTGTGAAGGAACTGAATCGAAGAAGACCGCATCATGAATGAGAGCCTCCCTCTGCGGCGCGCGTCGTTCTTATCGCTTTTGTGCCGATCGGGGCGGCGCCGCATACGAAAAGCTCCTTTGGCCGTGTGCCGAAGGGGCTTTTCGCATGCGCTCAAAGAGATTCGATCTGCGAAGAAGTTTTCCAAAAATTGACATTCGCATGTTTTGTTTGTGTATCATACATGCGCATCGTTGTATGATGAGTGCGGTCGAAGGAGGCGCGGCGCGAAAGAGAATCTGTAGCGTTGAAATTGCTCCATGCGCGTGCTATAATCATTTTGTAATAATTCTGCCGCTATCGAATGTTTTGGCGCGCAATGTGCTTGTATTTACGAAAGGGCGTGACGAATGAATGGGAAAGGTTCAAGGATTGCTCTTTGACACCCGGTCGATTCAGAAGTATATCTTTTCGGGGAATCTTCT
The DNA here is from genome assembly GCA_963515775.1 of uncultured Selenomonas sp. GTDB lineage: Bacteria > Bacillota > Negativicutes > Selenomonadales > Selenomonadaceae > Centipeda. Next base: position 13,042 of record CAUQAR010000006.1, read on the forward strand.
TAAAACGCAGATCGGGGCGTCGCATTTGGTTGCGCATGTGTTTCAAAAACTACTGGTGGAGGAAACGCTGTGCAAGGAGGTATTCAGTTCGGCGGATGTCGAGGACTTGAGCAAACCGGAAAACTCGAATCAAGCCGACGCTCTTGACTGGAGTCAGATGGAGACGCCTTGCCGCGTCGCCTATATCGGCGGCGGCAACGCGCTTGTTCTTCTGCGTGGCGATGTGACGGAGGAAACGGCGAAGCGTATTGTCACGTCGTTTACGACACGCTTGTTGATACATTGCCCGGGGCTGCACACGGGTGCGGCGTTTATTGAACATCTTGACTTTACTTCGGACGAGGCGTTCCAGGACTCGTTCGACACGCTTTACAAAAAACTAAAGCAGAATCAGAACACCGTGTTTCCCGCCGTTCATATGCCGTACACGGGACTGACGCACGCATGCAGTCTCAGCGGCGAAGCAGCGGATTTTTTTGATGCGCGCGGCATTCTGGCAAGCGGAAGTAATTCGCATCGTTATTTTTCACAGGAGATGGGGGCGAAGGCGCGCGATACACAGGCAGCTGATCGTGATCTGCGTCAAACGGTGTCCGACCACATCAAAGCGTACGGTGAAGACCGATGCAAGCGTTTTGAAGAGTATCACTTTCCATTGGCGTTCGACCGATTGGGACAGCGGCGCGGAAGCGAAACATCCAGCGATCCCTGCAACGATATTGCCATCATTCATATCGACGGCAATAATATGGGGCTCAAGTTCCGCGAATGCGCGGGACTATCGGCGCGTCGCGCACTCTCCATGGCGCTGTTACAGCGTGCGCAGCGGTCGTTTGCGCGCCTCATTTCAGAGATTATGGATGAATATGAGACGTACACGTTCCTCTCATTAGAGCGTGATGCAAAGAAATATCTGCCGCTGCGCCCGATCATCCTGGGCGGGGATGATATCACGTTCGTCTGTGCCGCACAGGTCGCTGTGCATTATACGACGCGACTGATGACATTCCTGGCCGAGTGGGATGACAGTGAACCGGTGGGACTCAAGAAGGGAATGGACTGCTGCGGCGGCATCGCGATTCTGCCGACGTCCTATCCGTTCTTCCGCGGCTATGAACTGGCAGAGCAGCTCTGCGGTGCGGCGAAGGCCGAGATGCGCCGACTTTTTAATAGTGAATCAGTCGGCAGCTCCTGGATCGACTTTGCCGTTCTGCATGGGGAGCAGCCGCCGGAACTTGCGCAGCTGCGCGCGCGGGAATACAGCGGCGTGCGCGGCGATCTCCACTTCGGCCCGTATCGTCTGGACGCCTCCGCGGGGGAGGCGCACAGTACGGCATGTCTGCGGGCGGGCGTCCGTGCGCTGCGCGATCAACTCCCGAAGAATAAGGTGAAGGAACTGCGCGACATTCTAACGCGTGACGCCCATACAACGAAACAATTTCTTACGCAGCTCAAGCATCTGGGCATCCGTTTTCCGTCGATTCGAGGGTGGGAGAACTATGGCACAGATCGGCAGCTGTGGTATGAGGACCGGACGCCTTATGTGGATGCGATCGAGATGATCGATTACATCCCGCCAGCGCTGGAGAAAGAGGGGGAAATGCGATGAAAGAGCCGAATGAACGCTCCGTATGGATTCAAACATTATCGCCGATACATCTCGGCTCGGGCGGAGCGCATGTCATCTTAGATGCGGACATCGTACACGACGACTGCGGGCTTCCGTATTTCCCGGCCAAGCGATTCAAGGGGCTGCTCTATGAGAGCGCCGTGGAGGTCGCCGAGATGCTGCATATCTGCGGCGCGGCAGGAAATTTGCGCGCGGAGATTGACGCCATGTTCCGCCATGGGACGAACGGCGCGACGCAGCTCGTGATCCACGATTTTCAGATGGCAGACGCAGACGCACAGCGCGCAGGCTGGCGCGATCTGCTGAAAAACTACGCCGGAATTCTCCGCGCCGAGGATGTGCTCGAACTCTATACAACAATACGCTATCAGACCAAAATCAACCCGAAGACAGGGACGGCGGCGGATACCTCGCTGCGCAATCTACGTCTCTTAAAGGAGAACGTTACGTTCGTCGGCAGTATTGCACTGGAACATGCGGAACCGCATCACTGGGGCATCATTGCACTCGCGCTCCGGAATCTGCGGCATGCCGGCGGGAAACGGAACCGCGGATTTGGCCGGATCAACTGTATCCTAGACACCGCGGAAAACCACAGGGCGCTCATTGCGCAGACGATGAAGGAGATGGGACTATGCAGTTGATCAAAGTGATGCTGGAAACGCTGTCGCCCGTCGTCGTATCTACGCGGGGCGGGGCAGCCATATTGACCGAGACGCAGGACTTTTTCAGCGGCAGCGTTCTCCGCGGCGTTCTTGCGGGACGTTATATCGACGCGCGGGGCCTTGGAAGAGCGGCGCATGAGGACGAAGACTTTCGGCGTCTCTTCTGCGGCGGGCTGCGTTTTTTGCCGGCCTACCCGGCGATAGACGGTGCGCGCAGCTATGTGCTGCCGTTGTCTTTACAGAAGGATAAGGCGGGCACGCATGTGCTGGATCTCATATACGCATCGGATCAGGAAAAGGAAGATGCTAAGGGCTATAAGGGATGCAGGGGCTTTGGAAGGATCACCTCCGACGGGCAGCTCCGGACGGCGTCCGTCGCGACGGAAATATCGCTGCACATGAGTCGTTCCGGCGATGCCGAACGCATCGCTGGACGCAGCGCGGACGGGAATATCTATAATTACGAGGCGATTGCGGCAGGAGAAAAATTCGTCGGCGCAATCATCGGCAGCGAGGTTGATTTAGAGGAGCTGCGCGCGGTGCTTTGTCCGGATGGAAATCCCATCCGAAGTCTGATCGGACGGTCGCGTCATACACAGTACGGTCGGTGCCGCTTGACGCTTTCTGCCGCCGAGGCATGCGATCCCCAGCAATCCGCATCGGCGGGCGAGCGTCTCTACCTGCGGCTCGATACGCCGTTCCTTCCGCTGTGCGGGGGCTGCGCCAACGCGGCGGATGCGCTGCGTGAGATTGTGGGGGCATTCGATGTAGATGCCGCGCTGGATATGGACGTCCCCGTGAGTTCGGCCGCGCAGGAAGTGGAGAACTTCGTCGGCGTTTGGGGGATGCGTCGCCCGCGCGCCATGGGGCTTGCCGCAGGGACCGTCTTTGCGGTGAAAAAGGCGGCCGGCGTGTGGAGCGATGAAGAAATACGACGCGTGCAGGAACTCTGCCTGCGCGGCTTTGGACGCCGCACAGAGGAGGGCTTCGGTCAGGTTCGCATTTGGCCGGCACACGAGCATTTGCATATACCGTCTCATGACGCTACGCCGGAGGTACGCGCCGCGTCCCCTGTGACGCATGAACTTCACGCGCGGGTGCGCGACGGGGTACGGGCCATCCTCAAGCGGCGCTGCATCGCGCAGCTCCGCCTGTATGCCATGCGGGATGCCGAAAACATCCATGGGGCCGGCGCGACGAATCACTTTTTTGCCCGGCTCGCGTCGATCATACAAACGAATCAGTCGAATCGGACATGGGCAGATGCGATGCGTCTGATTAAAAGTGACGTTGATGCCACCGGGAGCACCTTCAAGAATGTTCTGAAGAAGATTCGCATCGGCGACGGCATCAGTCTTGAAAAGAGTCTGCGTGAAGATATGACCGCGCCTTATGACGAGCATATGCGGCGTTGGCATCACGCCGCTTTCGGTGAAGATGCGGCGCCGCAGGCGGAAGAATTGATGCGTATGGTGGATTTTGACATGCAGTCCTATACAGACGAACTATGCCGCGCCTATTGGCAGACATTCCTGCGTCATGCACGCAAGTCCGGCGGCGTAGAGACGGTAGAGGAGGGAGCACAATGACGAAACGTGATCCGCGGATTGTTGGGAAATTTATCGTAACGGGCCGTCTCCGCCTGCTCTCGCCGCTCCTCATCGGCACGGGCAGTCCGGATGACATGCGGAACGAGCGCGATATTCAGGTCCTGCGTGACAGCGAGGGACGGCCGATCATTCCCGGCTCGTCGCTTGCGGGCGTTCTGCGAGACTTTTTCAGCATACAGAGCCCGAATATGTATACTGTTCTCTTTGGCAGCAAAGGCAGCGAACAAAAGGACATCTATCAGAGCGCCGTTGCCATTGACGACGTGATCTTAGAGGATTCCGAGGTCACGTTTCGCGACGGCGTATCCATCGATGCCTATACGGGCACGGCGGTCATGGGGATGAAGTACGACTATGAGGCGGTCGAACGCGGTGCGGTCGGAACGTTCTCACTCACGGTCACGGAGCGCGCATTTATGCGTGAGCTCTGTGACGTAGAGGAGAGCGTGCAGACGCTGCTGGATTTCTTAGGCAACGGGTTCGCCGTCGGCGCGTTGACAGCCGTCGGCTTTGGGCGCGTGCGCTGTGAAGAACTCAGCGCCGTGTATTATGATTTTTCAAAACCGGAGAACGTCGTTGCATGGCTCTCTGAGGAGCAGCCGGATGCGGCGTACGCTGCACGACGGTTGACCCCGCAGAGCGCAACTGCGGCGTTGCCCGGAATTTGCCGTATCACGGCAGGCTTTGCCCTGCGCACATCCTTGCTCGTGCGCGACTATGATGTCACTGAGGCAAAACGCAAATCTGCCATTGAGGGCTACGACCGTTTGGACAAACAAAAGAGAGAGGGCATCGATACTATCCAGCGCATGAGCCGCAAGGATTATCTTATCCCCGGCCGGAGCATCAAGGGGGTGCTGCGCAAACGCGCCGTGCATATCCTGCGCTGCATTTGCGGGGATGCCCTCGGAGCAACTGCCGTGGGACGCGAGCGATTCATGAACCTGATGATGGGGATGTCGTCGGGTGGAGACGAGAAACAAAAGAGCCGCCTCAGCGTTGCGGAGATGTATCTTTCCAAAGAAGATTTTATCGCCGCTGCACAGCCGCGTGTCCGAATCGATCGATTCGTCGGCGGCCATATGGACAGCGTCCTCTTTTCTGACGCGCCGATCTGGCAGAAGGAGAGCGATCGCGCCGCATTGCATCTCGCGATAGAACTGCGCATGGCGAAGGACGCGGCAGATGGAGAGACCGATGTGCGTGCGGAGATCGGTCTCCTCCTGCTCCTCCTCAAAGATTTGTGGCACGGCAATGTGGCGATCGGCGGCGGCAAGGCGGTCGGTCGCGGGCGTCTCATAGGGAAAGCTGCGACGCTTGACATAGACGGCGCTCGTTACCAACTGGACAGCAACGGGAAACTCATTGCGGGCGATGCGGCGCAGCTGGAGGAATACATTGTGGCGCTGCATCAGGCGATGGAGAAAGCGAAGGTGAGCGCATGAACGGCATCGACTTGGCAAAAGAACCGTATGAACTGCGGCAGGAGCGCAGTACTGTTACGCATGTGCGCATTCCTGCGGACGTGCAGGCGCTTTGCGCAGAGGCGGCACGGCATATAGCGTGCGGCACCGTCATTTTGTGGCAGCTCCATGCCGTCACATGGGGACGGTTTGAGGACGGCGCCGTCAAATGTGCGGGCGGCGCGGCGGTCGAGCCGCTCTACTGGCAGGAACTGCGCATATTTGATGAGAATGCAGAGCTGCATCTCGTCCGCCGGGGCGATGCGCTCGTCGGGCGTTGGCGCCTTGACGGCGAGGGCGAAGAGACCTCATACGTTGATAACTTCAGTCCGCTCTGGGGGACGCGCGAGACGATTACGGACGGTTATGCCGTTCTGTCTGACAGCGAGCGCAAACTGCGTATGGAAATTCCTGTGCAGCAGGCGGCGGCATACTATGGACTCGTGACGCGCGGCTACATCGTCGCCGATGCCGAGACAGGGCAGGCCGGGTACGGAGATTATCGATTTGTCGCGATTGCACCGGCGGAAGGGGGAGAACAGCATGGCTGACAGCATGGCAGAAGCATTTAAAAAACTCGGATTTTCTGCAAAAGAGGAGGAGCACACATCGAAAGAAAAGGAACGTACTGCGGCGCAAAAACAGGAAAAAAAGAATGGCGGAGACTCTAAAGGAACGAAACAGCGCACAGGAAATTCTCATGACAACGCGTCTCGCGGGCATGGTCGAGCGCGCGGTGGAAACAATACGCCGGACCGGGAACCATCCGGCAACGCTTTTAGCATGGCCTATAATTTCGTCTCTCTGCCCACGGATATTCTGAAGTCTCCGCTTGAAGATGATATTTCCGGTGAGGAGCTGCGCGCGCAGAAAAAGAGAAATAAAGAAGAGGATCAGGCGTATAAGCGTGCATATCGTTCCTATATCGAGCGTGTGGGCCTGCACAGCGGACATATCGACCTGCGCTTTCGGACATTAACGCCGCTCTTCATCGGCGGATTTGATGCTGATAAAGAGCGCCAAGGATTCTTTTCCCCCGCGGGACGCCCCATCATTCCGGGGAGCAGTCTCCGCGGTATGACGCGCAGCCTTTTTAAAATCATTACACTTGGGGCGATGCGTGAGGACGAGGACTTTACCGACCGGCGACTCTATTTCCGCAGTATGGCGAGCAAGAATACGGACTTTCGTACATACTACGGAAAGAGAATGCTCCAGGACGAGCGGAGGAAGGTTTCGGCAGAACCGGGATTTTTGATCCGCATCAAGGAGACACAAACCTATTTTATTTGCCCGATGCAAGGCGATATAGAGACAAAACCGAAGGAGAAATACGACAATGGCGATGGCAGCGCGGAGCCCCATATCGAGTGGCCGCCGCAGACCGACCGGGGGACGGCGAACTGCGTCCTCAAGTGGCCGGTAAAAGAGAATCAACCTCAATACTGTAGACGATATACGCTTGTATGGAATAAAGGAAGGCGGATACCCGTTGCGCAGGACGTGATTGATGTATATCGGGGCGATATCGACCGGTTCAGCGGTGAACAGAAGAGCGAAGATAGAGAAGAGATGTTTTCTCTCCTGGACGAAGCACATAGTTTGCCCCGAGAGGAAATTCAGGCATTTACGGGATGCGATGATATAGATTTTATCGTTCCCTGTTTCTATGTGGAAAAGAATAATCAGGTGCTCCATTTTGGACATGGGCCGTACTATCGCATTGCCTATAAGAACCGTATTATGGATCAGGTACCGCAGCGGCTGCGTAAGAAGTTCATCGATTTCACGGATGCCGTATTCGGCGCGAAGGAATATTGGTCGGGGCGTGTCTCGTTTGAGGACGCCGTATTTGAAGGCGATTGGAAAGAGTTGCCGCCCCATCTGACAAAGCCCCTGCTTGCGCCGAAACCGACCTCGTTCCAACTCTATCTGGAGCAAAAGGGGAAAGACCTTCTCTTGCATTGGGATAATAAAACATCTGTGCGCGGAGCAAAGCTCTATTGGCATCGGGCTATTAGAGAAAGGGATTGGTGGGCCGGACCGACCGATCCCGTGATCTCCGGAGCGAAGGAGATTTGCCCGCTCGCCAGTGGTGCACAGTTCAGCACGCGCCTGCATTTTGAGAATCTCAGCGACGTAGAACTCGGCGCACTGCTCAAAGTCTTTTATTTACAGGAACAGCCGTGTGCGGAGGGGCATGACATCGCCTATAAAATCGGGCGAGGCAAGTCGCTCGGCATGGGCAGCATCCGCCTCGAAGAGAAAAAACTCTACATAGAGCAGCCGTCCCTTTCGTACGGATCCTTTCTCAGCAGCGGCGCCCTAGAGAGCGCGGCAAAAGAGGAAGAGGCAGCCCCGTACATCAAGATGTTTGACGACTACGTTGACGAACGCGTGAATAAGAATGGGATTGCCAAACAGCGCTACCATACCATGATGGAAGAACTCGTCACGCTCCTCGATTGGGGCAATACAGGGCTTCCGGGATGGCTGCAAAAGACCAGCATGATGTCGGTGGACAATAAGAACTTTAGAGACCGTGCCATTCTTCCTAAAGCGCGTGATTTTGTTGCATCGATGGAGGAAAAACAGAAAAAATGACCCTCGCCGCACTCCTTTTGAGGCTGCGCGCCGACCGCGCAGGCACGATGCCCGTCACTGCGGGACGACTCCTGCACGGCGCCCTCTTTCATCTGTTGCAGTCCCGCGATCCGGAACTCTCCGCCGCCGTCCACGATGCCCCCGGGAGCAGACCGTTTGCCCTCGATGAACTCCGGCGGGCGGATGGGGCGGAGGAGTTCACGCGCGGCCATGTGCAGCGCGGGGACATCTTTCTCTGGCGCGTCGCCACATGGAACGAGGACATCCTGCACATCCTCCTCGATCTCCCGGCGGGACTCTCTGTGCGCGTTGGACGCAATACCTTCACCCTCGAGGCGGTCGTTGCCGACCGCGCCCGATCGGAGGAGGTCGGATGCGTCGATGCGGCGGCGCTCGTCGAGGCCTGCATGGAGCGCGCCGATATTGAGACCATTTCTTTGCACTTCCTCTCGCCCGTCTCCTTTCGCTCGTTCACCGACGACTACCCGTTCCCGCTGCCGGAGCTCATCTTTGGTTCGCTTGCGGATAAATGGCGGCAGATGGGAACTCCTTTTGCCATCGACCGCGATGCGCTGCGTGAGAGTGCGGCCGCGCTGATCCCTGTGCGCTGGTCGGGAGAGAGCCGCACCGTCTTTCTCGAAAAACAGCGCGGCGTCACGGGCTTCATCGGCAGCTTTACATTCTCCTTGCATCGCTTGTCAAAGGAAGAGCGGGGGCTCTTTCTCCTACTCGCGCAGTTCGCGTTCTTTTCAGGCGTCGGACGCCTCACCGCGCAGGGGCTCGGACAGACGCGCTGCGCATATGAATGAGGAGCGTATGGAGAACATCATCCATCGAAACAAAAAGGAAGGTCGGAAGCGTTCCGGCCGCCTTTTTGTGTTCTGCACGCGCTTGCAGGTGGTGCACCGCACGAACAGTTCCTAACGGATATACGCGCAAGGTCGCATGTTTCTTTTGTGTCGATCTGCACATGGGCATGCTATACTATGCTCGTCGTTGAGGGCGAGACCCGGCAAGGCTGCCGACAGATCGCCCGCCATATGTATACACATTAGGAGGTAAATAAAATGTCTATTTTTTCAAGTCTGTTTCAATTCTTCGGCGGCTCTGCGCCCCAGGATACAATCGACCAAACGATGCAGCAACAAATGGAAGAGGCGCAGCAACAAATGGAAGAGGCGCAGCGGGAAATGGAGGAGCAGGCGCGTCTCAGTGACCCCTATCAAAACCCGGGGCAGGATGCGATCGTCGACGAGACATATTTCGGTATAGACGAGGGACTCGGCATCGCAAACCCGGAGCAGGACACCGCCGACGACCTTGCGTCGGATCCCTCGTTCGATAGTCTTGACGATTCCTCTTCCTTTGACTCCTGGGATTCTAGCGACGACTCTTGGAGCTCTAGCGACGATTCCTGGGACTGTGGAGGGAGCGACTCGTGGGACTTCGGGGGAGGGAATGATTTTTTCTAAACTGTTGGCGGGGCGTGCGCGGCGCCCCGCGTTTGGTATGCGGCACTTGCGGAATGAGAGGTGAACGATGCCATGAAAAGTCTTATGAGAAACCTAATGATACTCGTTGTGATGTTCGGGATTATCGCGTTGGCAAACAACGGCTATGAAAACACCCGTGATCGCATTGAGGACAATTTCCGCACGCCGGAGGAACGGGTCGTGCATGCAATCCAAAAGCATTACGAGCGGGGGGATGTCGAAACCGCTGACAAGTCCTATCCGGACGGGAAGTTTTTTGCTCGCTTCTATCGTTCGGATGTCTTTTCCCACATGCCTGAACCTTGGCGTTCACTGGCCATGGGGGATTTTTTGGACGAGGATCGGTCGGTGATGAGAAACCTCCAGGTGCGGGATCTCGCGTCGCAGGGAGACGACATTTATACCGCGCGCATCAGCGGCGACCGGGAGAAGGACGGGAAGACCGAGCATATAGAAGACCGGTGGACGCCGTTCTACGTCGCGAACGACAGGGCCTACGTTCTTCCGTGGGATTTGGGCCCGGAGTCATCCATGCCGCTTTATGCGAATCATACACTCGCGTCGAAGCAGGAAGCACTGTCGATTTCGGCATATGTGTTCCCGTTTCAACATACCGACGCCGTACGCATTCTGATCTGTGGACGCAACAAAGTAACAGGCGCTGGCCCCTATCGTAACTTTGGTTGGATTGCCGGACCGGGGGCGGCGGTGCTCGAGACGACGCGCGGATCGCTGGAGCCGACCGATATTCGGATCAACGGGCAACTGATGGATGGGACGCTGAACCGGGATATCGTATTTTTCTTGAGCAACAAAGAAGAAGGTTGTTTCCTTGATTTTTCATGCAAGAAAACAGAGATCCGCGCACTCAAAATCGACGGGCTCTATCTGATAATAGGCGATGGGAAAGACCCGGAAGGACCGTATTCCATCACGCTGACGCCCAATGAGCCGAAATCCTGACCTGCGCGCACAAAATCAAAGCCGTATCAATGATGTCTATGAATGTTGTACCCGAAGGGATGACCGGAGGGCGGACAAGGAGGAGAACCAAGATGGATCAGCTAGAAAAACATGGAATGATTTTATTTTTGAGTCAGATACAACTCGATAAGGCGACCACGGAGCCGTCCTCTGTAACGAAGTATAAAATAAAAAGCGGTGAAGTGATCCAAGGTGTCGATCAGACCAGTGAGGCAGCGATCATTGCCTTGGCAAAACAATTAGCCGCAGATGGCGGAAAGCGCCTTTCGCATGTCTTTTGCATTGCCTCGAATAGGGTGCGCACACCGATCACGATCAAAGGAGTAGATAGGAAAAGCACAGCGGCGTATGTGGAAGAATACGTCAAGACAATTTGTCCGGAGCTTCTCGGTGAGACACAATTTCACGTCATTGCATATGACGAGGACAAGTCGCTTGATGCCGGGCTGGATGATGTTGCGAAAATGGCAGAGGAAATTTCGGCGTCGATTGGTGACGGCGCCATACTCCATGCCGATATGACGGGCGGCATGCGGCATGCGAGCATGATGATGCTCGTCGTCATGCGGCTGATGGAGTATCGCGGCATGCGTGCAGGTGACGTGCTCTATTCATCGTATAACCGGGAAAACCAGGAGAAAAACGAGGTGTCCTCTGCGCAGAACGTTTACCGCGCGTTCTCGCTCGTGTCCGGTGTGGACGAGTTTATCAACTACGGCAGCGTTCGGACACTTAATAGGTACTTTAAACCTGCATCCGGGGGTCCGGATGAACGGTCGGATGAACTCAAAAACCTGCTCGATGCAATGAAAGAATTCTCGGATACGATTTCCATTTGCCGTACGGGATATATCGAGGAAAACCTAAAGAAACTCCGAAAAACCTTGTATGATTTCCAGAAAAAGAGTGAGACGGAGCAATTCGAGCATAACGCGACACCGCAGCAGCAGCGCGAACATCTCTTCAGCATTCTGTTGGGGCGCCTAAAGAATGAGTACGAGGGACTTCTTGAGCCGGACCCAGATCGCGTTAAAATCATCCGTTGGTGCAAGGATAAAGAACTTCTTCAGCAAGCGATGACACTCTGCTCGGAGTGGATTCCCCGCTGCATTGCGGAGCGCGGCGTTTTCTTTGCGACAGATGCCAAGATGATAGAGAGGTCATGCAGGAAAATAGACAAACAGACAGATTGGCATAAGACCTTTGTTGTGAATGATGCGTATACTATGGAACAGGTGGAGAAAGATCTGTGTAGCAAGCTCAGGAACCATCTGAGAGAGATGTTGGAGAACCCGGAAATCGCATTTCGGGCAGAAGAGTTTAGCTACGATACACGGAAAGTAGGACGTCTCCCTGTGGAGGTCCGGCGCCTAGAAGAGTGCCTGCACGAGCATGCGAACGGAAAAGTGCTGACGAAGGTGGAGGCACGCGCGCTCCAAGAGCAATTAGCGCGGGAAGTCCCGGAGGCGTATCACCTACTGAAGTACCTATACAATAATCTATCACCCCGTCGCAAGGCGGAACAATCAGTAATGACTTTCATCGAATCGGTAGGGAATCACACCTGTATCGCCAACCGCTTGAGTTCGTTTGGCGTTTCAGAAATCGAAAAAGTGTTTGGCATCACGTTTGGGTGCAAAGAGACGGTGACGTACAAGGTGAGTGAGTCGACGCGTGAGGACATTATGCGGGATTTCCTTGCGTCTGGCGTGGCGAGCACGGACTATCCCGACCGTAAGGAGGACATATTTTCCGCAATACGCGCATATACAGTCGTGCGACAACAGCGCAATAAAATAAATCATGGAGACGTGAGTACAGAGCTCTCAGCAGATGATGTCAAATCGTTGATCAAGGAATGCCTTGCGCAGTTAGAAACATTCCCCGCGAAAGGAGCATAACGCAATGACCGACCGAATGGAAGAACAGATCGCCCAGTGGCAAGCGATGCCGCGCAACAACCCCGAAGAACTTGCCGCGGCCGACGGATTCTTTGACACCGCCCTCATGCCGCTCGCCAAAGAAAAATTCTGTGCCGATGCACAAAAGCGCGCCCTGCCGACCTATTACGGGATGATCCTCACCCTCGGCACCTCGTGGCAGCCGCTCGCACTCTCCATCGCCGCACTGCGCCCCGCGCACGCGCATATCCTCTGCACCCCGGAGACAGAGAGCCTCTGTGACGCCGTGCGCGCGTTCCTCGCACTGCCCGCAGAGGCACTCACGCACGAAGTCGTGGAGCGGAGCGACGCGCGCGCCGTGTTCCGCGCCGTGCGCGCACAGCACGCAGAGTGGCAGGGGCGCGGCGCGTGCGCCATGGACATCACAGGCGGGACCAAAGCCATGGCGTCTGCGGCCGCCATGATCGCCGCCGTCCTCGACATCGACATCTACTACGTCGAGAGCCGCTACCTGCCGCTCTACCGTCGCCCTCTGCCCGGGAGCGAACGGCTCGAGCGCCTGCCGAATCCGAGAGAATCATAACATAACGACCGATCCCGCACATTCGCATCCTTTGTTTGTGTCTTTTCGATCGGCCCCGGCGTATACTGAGGCGCGTAAAACATCTGCAAGCGGCACACCGCAGGAAAGGAGCACGGATTCATGTACTACATCGTCTGCTATGACATCGCGGAGAACTGCATACGAAAGCGCGTGGCAACCTATCTGGAATCCTTTGCCTACCGCTTGCAGTACAGCGTATTCGGCTGCGAGCGGAACGCGCGCGAATACGAGCGCATGTGCGGAGAACTCCTGCGCCTCACCGCGCAGTCGGAAAAACGCACGCTCCTCGTCGCGCCGCTCTGCGGTGCGTGCGAAAGCCGGATATGGCAAGTGGGCGAACCGCTCGAAGAAGAACAACTCTGCATCGTCGCCTAGCCGGGCGATATCGGAAAGGGAGGAAGGGAAATGTGCGTCCTATATCTGCTCGAAGCCGGCACAAGAGCGAGCCGCAGCGGCGGCCGCATCATCATCGAAACATGCGACGGAGAAAAGCGCAGCGTACCCATGGACGCCGTGACGGGCGTCGTCGTGGGGAAGAGAGCGCAGATCACAACACAGGCGATCTTCACATTCCTCGAACGCGGCGCCGCCGTCTCCTATGTGGATTTCCGCGGGCGCGTCTGCGGACAGATCTCCGCGCGCACCGCCCGGGCGACAGAACTGCACGCGCAGGCGGCGTGCCTTGGCGACGCGGCGCGCTGCGCCCTCATTGCCGCGCAGATCGTCCGCGAGAAAATCGTGGCGCAGAGAAAACTCCTCGCCTACTACGCCAAGCGGGATGACGGAACGAACGTCTCGGACACCGTCGCGCGGCGCATAGCGCTTGAGA
>CAUQAR010000007.1:0-25632 GCA_963515775.1 uncultured Selenomonas sp.
GGGTATCGCGCCGCCGCGACCACGGCGGGCTGATCTTCGTCGATATGCGCGACCGTTCGGGACTCGTGCAGATCGTCTTTGACGAGGCGGTTATGACCGGCGGGACATTCCATGAGGCGGAGTCGCTGCGCTCGGAGTTCGTCATCGCCGTCTGCGGCAATGTGCGCGCGCGCAGCGCGGATACCGTGAACCCGAACATGGAGACGGGCGAGGTGGAGATCGTCGTCAGCGCGCTGCGCATTCTCAACAGGGCAAAGACGCCGCCGTTCTACATTCAAGACGGCATCGACGTCGATGAGATGATCCGCCTGCGCTATCGCTATCTCGACCTGCGCCGGCCAGAGATGCAGGCCAATATCATGCTGCGCCACCGCGTGACGAAGATCATGCGCGACTTCTTCGACCGCGAGGGGTTCCTCGAGATCGAGACGCCGATGCTCTGCAAGAGCACGCCCGAGGGCGCGCGCGACTTCCTCGTGCCGAGCCGCCTCAATGCGGGAGAATTCTACGCGCTGCCGCAGTCCCCGCAGATCTTTAAGCAGCTTCTCATGGTCTCGGGCTTTGAAAAATATTTCCAGATCGTGCGCTGCTTCCGCGACGAGGACCTGCGCGCAGACCGTCAGCCCGAATTCACACAGCTCGACATCGAGATGTCCTTCATGGATCAGGAGTCGATTCTCTCGCTCATGGAGGAGATGGCAGTGGAACTCTTTGAAAAGAGCATCGGCGCGCATATCGAAACGCCCTTCCGCCGCATGTCGTGGGACGAGGCGATGGAGCGGTTCGGCTCGGACAAGCCGGATCTCCGCTTCGGCATGGAACTCAAGGATATTACGGACTACGTCGGCGGCTCGGAGTTCAAGGTGTTCAACGCCGTCATGGAGGCCGGCGGCCGCGTCAAGGTCATCAACGTCGAGGGCTATGCGAATATCCCGCGGCGCGAGCTCGACGGACTCGTCTCCTATGTGCAGAACTACGGGGCGAAGGGGCTCGCGTGGATTCAGTACACAGAGGAGGGCGTCAAGTCCCCCTTTAAAAAATTCTATGCGGACGAGACCTTCGAGACGATCAAGAATGCGGTCGGGGCGAAAACGGGAGACCTCCTGCTCGTCGTCGCGGATCAGCCCGCCGTCGTGGCCCAGGCACTCGGCGAGCTTCGCCTCGAGATGGGACGCCGCCGCGGACTCATTGATCCGGATGCGCTCTCCTTCCTGTGGGTTGTGGATTTCCCGATGTTTGAATACAGTGCGGAGGAAAAACGCTACAAGGCGATGCACCATCCGTTCACGGCGCCGCGCGACGAGGATATTCCGCTCCTCAAGACAGATCCGGGACGCGTCAAGGCAAATGCGTACGACATGGTGCTCAACGGCGTCGAGATCGGCGGCGGGAGTCTCCGCATCTACCGCAGCGACCTGCAGGAGCAGGTCTTTGAGACGCTCGGACTGAGCCCCGAGGAGGCGCGCGAGAAGTTCGGCTTTATGATGAACGCGTTCGAGTACGGTACGCCGCCGCACGGCGGCCTCGCGTTCGGGCTCGACCGCCTCGTGATGCTGATGGCAAAGCGCCGCTCCATCCGCGACGTCATCCCGTTCCCCAAGACGCAGAGCGCATCGGACGTCATGTGCGAGGCACCTTCTCCGGTGGAGGAGAAGCAGCTCCGCGAGCTCTATATCCGCACCGCCGTGCCGAAGAAGAAGCAGGACGGTGCCGCGCAGTAAGAAGCAAGAGGGGATGCTGCTGCACGAATGTGTTGACCGGCGTGCAGCAGCTCCTATTTTTATGCGAGCTTCCCTCCGGATGCCGCCTTTGTAGGGGAGGCCGCGCTGCTGCGCCCGCCTCATGCTATGGCGGCGATCGTTTATGAGGGAACGTGGGATACGGGAGGAGGAAATGCCCCTTGGCGGAGCGTGTGAATATTTTGGGTGTGGAGGTTGACGCCGTGACGATGTCCGAGGCAGTCGCGGCCGTCGAATCCTATATGGATGCGCGCGCGGGCGTCATGGTTGCGACGGCAAATGCGGAGATGATCATGCGCGCAACGAAGGATGCCGCACTGCACGGCGTCCTCGCCGCCGCGGCGCTCGTCGTGCCGGACGGTGCGGGCACGGTCTGGGCGGCGCGGCACCTCGGGCATCGGATGCCAGAGCGCGTCGCGGGTTACGATCTTGTGCAGGAGCTGCTGCACCGCGCACCCGCCGCGCACCGCCGCATCTACTTCTTCGGTTCCGCGCCGGGCGTTGCGGAGAAGGCCAAGGCGAAGGCGGAGCAGTGCTGTCCCGGGATCGAGATCGTCGGCGTGCGGGACGGATTCTTTTCGGCGGATCAAAACGATGCCATCATCGCCGACATTCGCGCGGCGCGTCCCGATCTCCTGCTCGTCGCGCTCGGCGTACCGAAGCAGGAGAAGTGGATCCACGCGCATCTCGCGCAGCTCGATGTCCCCGTTGCCATCGGCGTCGGCGGCACGCTCGACGTCATGGCGGGCGTGATGAAGCGCGCGCCGCATTGGATGCAGAAGGCCAAGCTCGAGTGGCTCTTCCGCGGTCTGATGCAGCCGCAGCGCGCGGGCAGACTGCTCGCGCTGCCGAAATTCGTCCTAAAGGTTCATGCCACGCGAAAATAGGCGTGGCAGTTGTGGACAAAGAATAGGCTTTCCATTATAATATGAAAGAACGAAAGGAGGCGGGGACATGATCATTGTCAGCGAGGGCTATAAATTCATCGGCGCGTCGCTTGTGCTGGCGGCGATCCTCGGATATTTTGCGCATCCGTACGCAGCCGTCCCGTTCTTGATCCTCGCCTGCTACTTCGCGTACTTCTTCCGCAGCCCCGCGCGCCGGATCGCGCCGCATGCGAATCATATCCTGTCGCCTGCCGACGGGACGGTGACGGAGATCTCGGCAGTGCCGACGGACGATTTTGTCGGCGAGCCGTGCAATAAAATCGTCATCTTCATGTCAGTGTTCAACGTCCATGTGAACCGCAGTCCGATTGATGGCGAGATCAAGCTCCAACGATACTACTGCGGACGGTTCCGACCCGCGTATAAGGACGAAGTCGGCTTTGAAAACGAACACCATCTGATCGGCATTGACCGCGGCGATCTGCGCATCACGGTGAAGCAGATCGCAGGCATCCTCGCGCGCCGCATCGTCTCGTGGGTGACGCTCGACGATCGTTTGACGCAAGGCGATATCTACGGCATGATCCGCTTCGGCTCGTGTCTTGAGGTTGTGATGCCCGCACGGGCGAAGGTGCTCGTGCAGAAGGGTGAAAAGGTGCAGGGCGGCGTGACCGTTCTGGGGAGGCTTGAGAGCGAATGAATTACAGACGGTTTCTGCCGAATCTCTGTACGGCGATGAATTTGGTCTTCGGTATGTGCTCGATCCTCTCGACCGTGGAGGGGCATCTTGACTGGGGGGCTTTATTCATCTTTTTAGCGCTCATTGCGGATGGTCTCGACGGTCGGACGGCGCGCTTCTTCGGCGTATCGAGCGAATTCGGCAAGGAGATGGATTCGCTCTGCGATCTCGGCTCGTTCGGCGTCGCGCCTGCGCTGCTGGCGTGGACATTTGCGCTGCACCATTATGGATACGTCGGCGCCGGCGCGGCGATCTTCTTTGCCGTCTGTGGCATGTGGCGCCTCACGCGGTTCAACGTGAACGCGGATATCGTACACGGCTACTTCATGGGGCTTGCCATTCCTGCGGGGGGCAACCTCGTCGCCATGACGGTGTGGCTCCTGCTCTCGCTCGACGTCGATCCGATCTCGTTCGGCATCGCCGCGCCGATCGCCGTGGCCGTCGTCGGCTATCTCATGGTCAGCCGCGTACACTATCCGGATTTCAAGGGCGGCGGAGAAAAGATTTACCTCGGAGCAAAGATTCTTGCGCTCGTCGTCTTTGCCGGCATCGTCTATCTCGGCAGGGCAGCGGCGCTCCCCGCGGTATTTGCGGGCGTTTTCGCAACCTATGCGCTCTTTGGCATCGTCAATCATGCGATTGCCGTCATGATGCCGAAAAAGGAAGGCTGAAGCTGCATGACTGAGATCATTCATTCTCTCTCGCCGCTGCTGCCGGCACATCCCTTCGATCTCGTGATGATTCCCGTGCAGATATTTATTCTGCTCTTCACGCTGTACTTCTTCTTTATCGGGTTTTGCTGCCTGTGGCGGCGGGGGGAGAAGAAAATTTTGACGCCGGAGAAGACCTTCGCCGTCGTCGTCGCCGCGCACAACGAGGAAGCGGTCATCGGACAGCTCATCGAAAACCTGAAGCGTCTCGACTATCCGGACGACCTCTACGATATTTACGTCGTCGCGGACAACTGCGTCGACGCGACCGCACGGATCGCGGCGGATGCCGGCGCCATCGTCTGCGAGCGGACACACCCGACAAAGAAGAGCAAGGGCTTTGCGCTCGAGTGGATCTGTGAGCGCCTCTTTCAGATGGACAAGGAATACGATGCCGTCGCCATCTTTGGCGCGGACAATCTCGTGCATCCGAATTTCCTCAAGGAGATGAATAACCGCCTCCTCACGGGGGATCAGGTGATCCAGGGATTTCTGGATGCGAAGAACCCCTACGACACATGGGTCGCGGGGACGTTCGCCATCGCGTTCTGGGTCATCGACCACATCTCCCATCTTGCCAAGACGAACATCGGGCTCTCCGCCTGCCTCGGCGGCACGGGCATGTGCATTACGACCGGCGTGCTGAAGCGGCACGGCTGGCGCGCGACCTGCCTCACGGAGGACATGGAGTTCACGATGAAGCTGCTCGCCGAGGGCATCAAGACGACGTGGGCGCATGACGCCGTCGTCTACGATGAGAAGCCGCTGACGTTCCGGCAGGCGTGGAACCAGCGCCGCCGCTGGGCGCAGGGACAGTTCGACGTCGCGCACCGCTTCATCCCGACGATGCTGCGCGAGGGCTGGCGGCAAAAGGACATCCGCATTTGGGACGGGTGTCTCTATCTATTGCAGCCGCACTTCCTCATGATCTCGACGCTCTTCATCATCATCAGCTATGTGCAGCTCGCATTCCCGCCTTTTTATACGAGCATCTATAAGTTCCTGCCGTCCCAGCTCATGACCGCCATCATGATCGGTCAGTACGTTCTGCCCATGATCATTCTGATTAAGGTGCGCGCCAAGCTCAAGGCGTGGTTCTATCTCCTGCTCTATCCCGTATTCATCTACTCGTGGATCCCGATCATCTTCCTCGGGTTCATCCATCGGAACGAGCATGAGTGGAGTCATACGAAGCATACGCGCGCGATGAGTATGGACGAAGTCGTGGGAGATATGAATCGGGATTTTCGCACCTAGCTTTGTCATGTCGTCGTTTGACGCCGTGAACTCAGAGCGTCTGCGTCTCGGCGCACGCTTTACGCACGACGCCGGCATGAACGGCGCCGTCTACGCGGGACTCGCGTATGAATATGAGTTCGGCGGTGAGGCGGGCGCGACGTTCGGCGAGGATACCGCCCCGTCCCCGAGTCTCAAGGGCAGTAGTTACATGCTCGAGCTCGGCTATCGCTTCGCACCGAAAGAGAGCCGCGTCAGCTACGGGCTGAACCTTTCCGGCTGGCAGGGCAAGCGCAGAGGAATCACGGGCGGACTTCAAGTCGCGTGGGGATTCTAAGATCAGTTCATCACAGTTTACTCTAAAGGGGCGTCTGCGGACGCCTCTTTTTGTGTGCACAGCGACATGATGGCACAAGTATATTCACTTTTAATATGTGCTGTGTTTGAAAAAATGTAGAATAATGTTATACTACCGATACTACATGTTGTCATAGAGGGGGAATTCTGATGGTGGATGCAGACAGCCTCGTCAGAGGGGAAATACCGAATGCCGAAACGATTGCCGCCATCTAGGAAGTACGGCATCTCAAGGAAATTCCAAATAAGAAGACGTACGGCTCGTTTGCAGAAATAATGCAGGAACTCATATCCTTTCGATTAGATTTTAATGAATGAAACGGAGCATAAAAAATGTATACACTGCGCATTGAAGGCGCCTTTGAGGCGGCGCACCGCATCGCGGGGTATCCCGGCAAATGCGACCGTCTGCACGGGCATAACTGGGTGGTCGAGGCGGCGTTTCGCGGGACGCAGCTCGACGATCTCGGGATGCTGATCGATTTTAAGATTGCAAAGAAGGCGCTTGCCGCCGTGCTGGACGATTACGATCATTATTATCTGAACGACATTCCACCTTTTAGCGAGGGGCTGAATCCGACGGCGGAGAACCTCGCGCGCATCATCTATGAGCGCCTTGCCGCACGCGAGGAGCTGGCGGGGACGGGGACGGCGCTTGCGGCGCTGACGGTTTGGGAGTCGCCGAAATCCTCCGTCACCTACACGAAGGACTGATATGCGCGAGAACGTCATCGAAATCTTTTCCTCCATCCAGGGGGAGGGCGTGTACGTCGGCTGCCGACAGGTGTTCGTGCGCCTCGAGGGCTGCAACCTCGACTGTGCTTACTGCGATACGGAAAACGAGATCGGTCGGCATCCCCAATGTCTGGTAGAGGAGCCGGCCGGTTCGCATGAGCTGCACGCCTATGAGAACCCCTTGTCCGTCGATGATACGGCGGCGCTCATCACGGGTGTTATGGCAGGCGTACCACATCATTCGCTGAGCATTACGGGTGGCGAACCGCTCCTGCATGCGCCGTTCATTCGTGCGCTCTCGGCACGCGTGCCGCTGCCGATCTTTTTAGAGACGAACGGCACGCTGTACGAGGCCCTGGCCCGATGCATCGACTGCGTGTCGTACATCAGCATGGACATCAAGCTCCCCGGCGTGCTCTCGCATCCCGTATGGGACGCGCACGCACGTTTTTTGGAGATCGCGCGCGAAAAGGACGTCTATGTGAAGATCGTTGTCGCGGCGGAGACAGCGGATGAGGAGATCGAGACGGCGGCGCGGATGGTCGCGGAGACTGCGCCCGCGGTGCCGCTCGTACTTCAACCCGTGACGCCCTACGGCGGCTGCACGGCGCCGGCGCCCGCGCGCCTGCTCGATTTGCAGAGGACAGCACTCGCACATGTCCCAGATGTGCGCGTTATTCCCCAGACGCATCGCATGATGGATTTGCTTTAGACCAGAATGTCTCTTCCGTTACAGAAATCCTATTGACGCATGTGGTAAACTAAACGGATAGCATGAGGGAACCTGTATGAGGAAAGAGATATATGAAGATCATTGATGCGCATCTGCATTTTTCCAAATGGGAACAATTTGATGCGATTGCCCGCGCCGCAGGGCATGAGAATTCGGCGGAGGCCCTTGGACGCGATTTTGCGGCAGAGGGGATCGTCCACGGCGTCGTCATGGGCAATCTCCCCGTCGAGGAGACGGCGCCGGACTATCCGGACTTCCTGCACTACTGCGTCGGCATCGCGGGCGACGGTGTGACCGAGATGTCGGCGGCGCGCATCGACAAACTTCTGCCCGCGTTGGAGCAGCACCTACGGAGCACGCGCTGCGTCGGGGTGAAGCTCTATCCGGCCTACAATTATTTCTATGTCTATGCGGATTACCTCACGCCCGTGTACGAACTGGCGGCACACTATCAAAAGCCTGTCGCTGTGCATACGGGCCTCACGGCGACGGAGAAAGCGCTGCTCAAATACGCACATCCGAACGTGATCGATGAGGCGGCGACGAAGTTTCGCGATGTGAACTTTGTCATGTGTCACTTCGGCGAGCCGTATTTCGTCGACGCTGCGGCGGTCATGGAGAAAAACCGCAATGTTGCGGCCGATCTCTCGGGTATGCTCGAGGGCAAGATTCCCGACTTTGCGGCGTTTTGCAGGCATCGCCGGTTCTATATCGATCAGCTGAAGGGCTGGCTTTCCTACCTCGGCGCCTATGACCGATTGATGTTCGGGACGGACTGGCCGCTCGCGAATCTCGGCGACTATGTCGCGTTCACGAAGGAACTCATTCCGGAGGAATACTGGAACGCGGTATTCTATGAGAACGCGGTCCGCATCTACGGGCTGCATTTGGAACCATGATGATATAAAGGGAATATATATGGCGGTTTTAGAGATCAAAAAAGCGGGGGATCCCGTGTTAAAGCAGGTGGCGGCACCGATCGACCGGCTGACGAAGCGGCATCGGCAGCTGCTCGACGATATGGCGGAGACGATGTATGCGGCCAACGGCGTGGGACTTGCCGCGCCGCAGGTCGGAAAATCCGTCCGCATGGTCGTGATCGATGTGGAGGATGCGCACGGCCTCCTGGAGCTGGTGAACCCCGTCATCACGATGCGCGAGGGGGCGGAGGTCGGCTCGGAGGGCTGCCTTTCGGTGCCGCACATCTACGGCGATGTGGAGCGTGCGGCGCGCGTGACTGTAGAATACACCGATCGCCGCAGCCGCAGGAGAACGCTCACCGCCGAGGGGCTTCTCGCGCGGTGTATTCAGCATGAATGCGATCATCTCGATGGCAGGCTCTTCATTGACATTGCCGTGAACCTGCACAAAGAGGAAGAGAAGGAGTGAGCGGGATGCGCGTCGTCTTTATGGGAACGCCGGATTTTGCCGTGCCGATGCTGGCGGCGCTCGTTGCGCGGCCCGATCTCACAGAAGTCGCCGCCGTCGTCACGCAGCCCGACCGTCCGCGCGGACGCGGACAGAAGATGATCGCGGCGCCCGTCAAGGCGTGGGCAGACGCGCATGATATCCCCGTGCTGCAACCTGCGCGCGTGCGCGATGCCGCATTCGTGGAGGAGCTGCGCGCCCTGCGCCTTGATATCGCCGTCGTGGCGGCGTTCGGTCAGATCCTTTCGCAGGAGCTGCTCGATATACCGACATACGGCTGCATCAACGTCCATGCCTCGCTCTTGCCGCGCTGGCGCGGTGCGGCCCCGATCCAGCATACGATTATGGCGGGGGATGCAGTTGCGGGCGTCACGACGATGCAGATGGATGCAGGCCTTGATACGGGCGATATGCTCCTCTGCCATGAGGTTCCGGTGACGCCCGATACGACGTACGGCATGCTGCATGACGCACTGATGGAGGCGGGCGCACAGCTCCTCATCGAGACGCTCGCGCGTCTGGCAGAAGGTACGCTCCCGCGCACACCGCAGACGGGAGAGAGCTCGTATGCGCCGCGCATCACGCGTGAGACGGCGCGGATCGATTGGTCGCGCGCGGCGCGCGCCCTCGACGCGTTTGTGCGCGGGCTGAACCCTGTCCCCTATGCCGTAACGGAACACGCGGGCGCGGTGTATAAGATCGGGCGCCTGCGCTGCACGGGCCGACCGGCCGCCGGACCGGCGGGGACGATCGTGTGCGCCGACCCCAAGGAGGGGCTCATCGTCTCTGCCGGCGACGAGGATGTGGAGATCGCGGAGATTCAGGCGCCCGGAAAAAAGATGATGGCGGCGGCGGCATATCTGCGCGGCCATCGCTTCGAGACGCATACAAGGTTTGGCATATGAGTGAACATATCCTAACGGTCAACGGCAAGACGGCGGGCGCAAAAAAGACCATCGTACTGCCGTCGCGGCCGAAAAAGAGACTTTTCATCGGCATGCTCTCGCTCGTGACGCTGCTCACAGCGGCCCTGCTGTTCGGCATCTGGTACATCGGCGTGCCGGGACTTGCGCAGATTCAGCCGCTGCTTCCGTGGGCGATGGGCGTGCTCCTCTCGCTGACAGTCGTCATCTCCTTCTTCGGCATCTTCAACATGGTGCTTGCGATCGCGGGGCTGCCCTATGTGCCGTGGATGAAGCGACAGACGTACGAGCTGATCAATCTGCTCTTTCCCGCGGCCGTGCGCCTCGGCGCGATATTCGGCATCAAGCGCCGCCGCCTCGAGGGCTCGTTCATCGCCGTGAGCAATCTGCTCTTTCACCGCATGCACATCCGCGTGCCCGCGGACCGTCTGCTCGTCGTCACGCCGCACTGCTTACAGCTCGTGAGCTGTCCGCACAAGGTCACGCGCGATCCGAACAACTGCAAGCGCTGCGGCGGCTGCAATGTCGGCGATCTCGTCGCGCTCGCCGAGGAGATGGGCTTCCATTTCTTCATCGCGACGGGCGGAACGCTTGCGCGCCAGGTGGTCTACAAGACGCGGCCGAAGGCCGTGCTCGCCATCGCATGCGAACGCGATCTGATGAGCGGCATTCAGGACGTCTATCCGCTGCCGGCCGTCGGCGTGCTCAACATCCGTCCCAACGGCCCGTGCTACAACACGAGCGTCGATATGGCGGAGGTGCGCGCCCAGCTCGAGCAGATCATCGAGCCGGTCAAGGATCAGTAAAGGTGGATCATGGAATGAGACAAAAACGCTATGCCGCAGAGAAGATCGACCCCGTGCGCGAACTTGCGATGCAGATTCTCATGGAGGTGCATGCGGACGGCGCGTATGCGAACGTCGCGCTCGTCCGGGCCATGCACGCGGCGCAGCTGGCGGACCGCGATCGCCGTTTTTTGACGGAACTCGTCTACGGTACGGTCAAGGCGGGAGATACGCTCGACTACATGATCGCACAGTACCTGAAGGACGGCAAGGCGCGTGTGCAGCCGCAGATCCGCGAACTCCTGCGCATGGGGATCTATCAGCTCTTCTTCATGGATAAAGTGCCCGCATCCGCCGCCTGCAACACCGCTGTCGAACTCGCGAAAAAACACGGACGCAAGGGGGCGGATTCCTTTGTCAATGCCGTGCTGCGCGCCGCCGTAAGAGCACCGGAATGCGCGGCGATCCCTACCGGCCGCGGCGCGCGTCTGCTCGCCCTGCGGGAGCAGCACCCGTTCTGGATGGTGGAGCGATGGGTGCGCCTCTACGGATACGAGCGCACCGAGGAACTCTGCCGCTGCAACAACACGAATGCGCCGCTCTCTCTGCGCGTCAACACGCTGCGGATATCGCGCGCGGAACTGCTGCGGCAGCTCGCGGCGGCGGGCGTTACGGCCGAAGCGTCGGCGCTTGTTCCCGACGGCATCGTGGTCACGCGGCACGGCGCGCTCGATGCGCTCGCACCGCTGCGGGAAGGCCTCTGCCAGGTGCAGGACGAGAGCTCCATGCTCGTCGCGCATGTGCTCGGCGCCGCCCCCGGTATGACGGTGATCGACGCATGCGCCGCGCCGGGCGGGAAGACGACGCATATCGCGCAGCGCATGGAGAACCGCGGGCATATCCATGCCTTTGACATCTACGAGGGCAAGGTCGCGCGGATCGAAAACAACGCGAAGCGTCTCGGCATCAACATCATCGACGCGGCGGTGTGCGATGCGCGCACGATCGGCCCGCGCTGCGCGGATGCGGCGGACCGCGTGCTCGTCGACGCACCCTGCTCGGGACTCGGCGTGCTGCGCCGCAAACCGGATGCGCGCTGGCGCAGAACGCATACGGAACTGAGAACGCTGCCGCATCTTCAGCAGGAGATCCTCGGCAGTGCTTCGGCCGCTGTGAAGCGCGGCGGCGTGCTTGTCTACAGCACCTGCACGATGGAGGCGAAAGAGAACGAGCGTGTCGTCACGCGTTTTTTAGAAGCGCATCCGGATTTTGTCCTCGAGGAGACGGGGGCCTTTCTCCCCTGTGAGAAGCGTGCGGAGCGCATGATACAGATATTCCCGACGACGGGCGGTCCCGACGGGTTCTTCATCGCGCGTATGAAGCGCCTATGAATATATTCGGATGGACGGCGGACGAGCTGCGCGAAGCGCTCGCCCCGTACGACGTGCCCCGCTTTCGCGCGGATCAGATCGCGGCATGGATCTATCAGCGCGGCGCGGTCTCTTGGCATGCCATGACGAACCTCCCGAAAGCGCTGCGCGCGCGGCTTGCAGAGGAATTCGCCATCGCGCGGCCGACGGTTGTGCGCCGTCTGCATTCGACGGACGGCGCGACGATCAAGCTCCTCTACGCGTTCGCCGATGGACAGACAGCGGAGACCGTGCTCATGCGGCATTCCTACGGGAACTCCGTCTGCGTCTCGACGCAGGCGGGCTGCGGCATGGGCTGTGCGTTTTGTGCCTCGACGCTGCACGGTCTCGTGCGCAATCTGACGCGTGCGGAGATCGCGGCACAGGTGATCGGCATCGCGGATTTCCTGCGCGGGGAGGGGGCGCACGTCGATACGATTGTCGTCATGGGCTCGGGCGAACCGCTCGAGAACTACGACAACGTCGTCGCCGCGCTCCGCCTGCTGCACGAGGCGTATACGATCGGGATCAGCTACCGCGGCATCACGCTCTCGACCTCGGGCATTGTGCCGGGGATCGAGCGGCTCGCGGCGGAGGGAATTCCCATCTCGCTCTCGATTTCGCTTCATGCGCCGACGGATGCGCTGCGCTCGCGCATCATGCCCGTCAACCGCATCTATCCGCTCGCGGATGTGCTGCGCGCCGCGCGGCATTACGCAGCGCGGACGAAGCGGCGCGTGACCTACGAGTACATTCTGATCCGCGGTGTCAACGACGGCGTGCACGAGGCGGAGCAGCTGGCGCAGCTGCTGCGGGGACAGCTTGCGAGCGTGAATCTCATCCCGATCAATCCCGTCGCCGAGCGCGATCTGCACCGGCCGAGCAATCACGCGATCCGGCGCTTTCAGCGCGTGCTGGAAGCACGGCACATTACGGCCACGCTGCGCCGGGAGATGGGAGCGGACATTCAAGCGGCGTGCGGACAGCTGCGCAATCGTCTTTTGGAAGCGGGACTGTAAATTTTTCCGCTTTTGTGGTATGATATCAAAGATAACGACTTCTTTGGCATTTCTTTTTCACGGGAGAACGCTGTGCAATGATCGAACGCGTGGAATCTTTTTTGGGGGATCACATCGAGGGATTCTTCAACAGAAAGTTCAGCAGTCACCTCGAGCCGGTCGAGCTGATCAAGGGCCTTGAGAAGGAGGCGCGCAGGCAGGAGGCGGGGACGCCGCTGCCGAACGCCTATCTCTTCTCTCGGGACGGAGGATTATCAACGGCTGTGCTCGCACCGCATCGCGGACGAGCTCGGCATTGCGCTGAAAAAATACATCATCCGTGCGGATCTTTCGATGGACGGCAAGCTCAATATCTGTTTTGGGCTGAACGAGGAGTTGCGCGCAGGCTCCTATCAGCTCTCTTCGTATGTGCAGCGGTGCAGCATGCCGGAGGAGGCGGAGGAGGGGGCTGCGGCATACGATGCCGCAGCGCAGACCATTGTGCTCGAGCGGCCGTCACTCACGGAGGCGCGCTGCCTCAATCTTCCGCCCGAGCACGATCTCGCGGCGCTGACTGTGACGGACGGTGCGGATGAGGGCGTCTGCGCCGTGCTGGGCGAGCGGAAAATTTACATGGGGCGCATGGCGCGCAATGAGTTCATCCTAACGGATACGAATGTCTCGCGTCTGCACGCGTGGATCGTCTACGAAGCGCATCGGCACACGATCTGTGACGCCGAGAGCCGCAACGGCACCTTCGTCAACGGGCAGCGCGTCTCCTCCCGCCGCCTGCGCGACGGCGACGAGGTGCGGCTCGGAACGACGACCCGGCGCTACGAGGTGCTCTGATGGCGGGGACGGCACTGGCGCTCAAGATACTGCGCGTTGTACTCGAATACGGGATGCTGCTCTGGCTGGCCTATTTTTCCGTACGGCTCTCCCGCCGGATGTTCGTCGCTGTGCGCGGTGACCTCCGCGCGGCGGCGCAGGACCGCACGCGTACCGGACGGACGGGTGCCGCGCTGCATGTGATTGCGGGCGGAGCGCTGGCCGGACGCGTATTTCCGATCGGCAGCGAGCTTTCGATTGGGCGGAGTGCGGACAACGATATTGTGATCGCGGATCAGTTTGTATCCCACCATCATGTGCTGATTTATCGGCAGGAGAATCAATATGCGGCGGAGGATCTCGGCAGCCGCAATCACACCTATTTGAACGACGGCATACTGACGGGACGGACCTATCTGCATGCGGGGGACGTGCTCCGCATCGGTCCGGTCTCCCTGCGGTTTGAGAGGTAACGGCATGATAGAGGTTTCAAGTGCGTCGGATATCGGCTGCGTACGGACGACGAACGAAGACAGCTTCGGCATCTTTGCGCCCGCCGTCTATGTGGTCGCGGACGGTCTCGGCGGTCATGCGGCGGGCGAAGTGGCGAGCCGCATGGTCGTTGCGGCCGTGCGGGAGACTGCCGCAACGACGCCGGCGCCGGATACGGCAGCGCTCAAGGAGGCTGTGCTTCGCGCCAACCGGCAGGTGCGCGCCGCTGCGGCGGAGAATCCCGCCTACGAGGGCATGGGGTCGACGGCCACCGTCCTGCGCATCGACGAGGATGCGCGGATGGCATACTATGTGCATGTCGGCGACAGCCGGCTCTATCGCCTGCGCGGCAGCGTGCTCCGCCGGGTCTCGCGCGACCACTCCTATGTGGAGGAACTCGTCGCGCAGGGGAAACTCAGCGAGGACGAGGCACAGCATCATCCGCGCAAGAATCTGCTCGTGCGCGCGGTCGGCGTGGAGGAGGTGCTGGAGGTGGACGGCGACGCGTTTCCCGTGGAGACGGGGGACCGCTTCCTCCTCGCGACGGACGGACTGACGAATATGGTGCCGGACGAAGCGCTGCGCACGCTGCTCGGCGGGCCGATTGCAGGCGTCGCGGACCGGATGGTGGAACGCGCGATTGCGGCGGGCGGGCGCGATAACATCACGGCGATTGCCGTCGCCTGCGGGCCGTCATGACCGCGGCGCTGAGAATTGCGCCCGCGGGCATTTTGCTGTGCGCGCTCGGTGTACTCCTCTTGAAACACGGCGCGGGACAGACCGGACCGCTTGCTTGGCAGACCGATCTGCCGTATCTGCCGTGGCTCCTCCTGCTCCTCGTCTGCGGCGCGGCCTCGCATGTGATCGCCGTGCGACGCGGGCTCGACGCGGTGCCGCTCGGCATCACCTATGTCCTCCTCTCTGTGGGCCTTGCGGAGATCGCGCGGCTGCGGCCGGACCTCTTCATTGCGCAGCTGCGCTGGGCATCATTTGGCATCGTGCTGTGGGGGGCTGTCATTTTCCTGTGGCCGCGCCTGCGGCGGATGCTCGACTACCCCTATGTGCTCGGGCTTCTCACGACGGGCGTCTTGATCCTGCCGCTCCTCTTCGGGGTGAGCATCGGCGGCAATCGGAACTGGCTGTCCTTCGGCTCGTTTTCCGTGCAGCCGTCGGAGTTCGGAAAGATTCTGCTGATCTTTTTCCTTGCGGCGTATCTTGCCGATCATCTCGCGGTACTGACGCTCCCCGCGCGGCGGTTTTTCTTTCTGCATTTGCCGCCCGTGCGCTTTATCGCGCCGCTCATCGTGCTCTGGGGCCTCTCCGTGCTGATGTTCGTCATCGCGCGCGACCTCGGCTCGGCGCTGCTCTTCTTCGGCATGGCCGTGCTCATGACCTATATGGGGACGGGGCGCAAGTCGTATGTGTTTCTCGCGGGGCTCTTTACCATCGGCGCGGCCGCACTCAGCTATGCCTTCTTCGGGCATGTGCGCGTGCGCTTTGATATCTGGCTGCATCCGTGGGCGGACCCGAACGGCATGTCGTATCAGGTCGTGCAGTCGCTCTTCGCCGTCGGTACGGGCGGCGTCTGGGGGACGGGCTTTGCGGAGGGGCATCCGCAGCTCATTCCCGAGGTGCATACCGACTTTATATTTGCCGCGATTGCCGAGGAATTGGGGCTCGTCGGCGCCGTATTCGTCCTCATCGCCTTTGCCTTGCTCTTTTGGCGCGGCAGCCGTATCGCGATGGGCTTGCCGCGCCCGCAGGAGTCCCTGCTCGCGGCCGGATGCGCGGCGAGCCTCCTTTTGCAGGCGTTCATCATCACGGCGGGCGTGACGAAGTTCCTGCCGCTGACGGGGATTACGCTGCCGTTCATCAGCTACGGCGGCAGCTCGATGGCGGCGAGTTTCATTCTGATCGGTATTCTGACGGCGCTCTCGAAAGACGCCGGGCAGGCGCATGCGACACGGGAGGCGGATGCAGATGGCTGAGCCGAGGATCCGCAAGCACATCGCCGTCGTGGCGGCATTCCTGCTCGGACTCGTCGCTGTGCAGCTGCTCTATCTCGTGAAGCTGAGCGTTTGGGACGGTGCGGCGCTTGCCGCACACCCGCTCAACGCGCGCATGGCGCTTGCGGAAAACGACGTCCGGCGCGGCCGCATCCTCGACCGCACAGGGCAGATCGTCGCCGAGAGCGACGGCACGGGCCGGCGTTCCTATCCCTACGGCGCCGCGCTGGCGCCCGTCACGGGCTATCGTACGGAGCGCTACGGCGCGGCCGGCATCGAGCGTGCCGAGGGGCGCGCGCTTGCCGGCGTGACCACGGATATGGAGCATATGGGGCCGCTGCAAAACCTTCTGCGTGCGGATGCGGGCTGCGACGTGCGGCTGACCGTGGACGCGGCCCTCTCCGAAACCGCATGGCGTGCGCTCGGCGCACACCGCGGCGCGGTCGTCGTGCTCGACGCGGAGACGGGCGCGGTGCTCACAATGGTGAGCACGCCGTCCGTCGACCCTGCGGCCGTGGCAGCCGATTGGGATACGCTGACGGCGCGCGCCGACAGCCCGCTGCTGAACCGCGCGACGCATGGGCTCTACCCGCCCGGTTCTACCTTTAAACCGCTCGTTGCCGACGCGGCGCTGACCGCCGGGGTGACCTCGACAGACGAAGTCTTTACCTGTACGGGGGAACTTACGATCGGCACGGACTACGTTCTGCACGAAAGTCACGGAGAGGCGCACGGCAAGCTGCATCTCGCGGACGCTCTGCGCGAATCATGCAACGTCACATTCGCGACGCTCGCCCTCCGCCTCGGTGCAGACGGGCTCACGAAGGCGTTCTCACGTTTCGGCATCGGCGCGGCGCTGACCACGGACGAGCTTTCCATGGCCGCGGCACATGTGCCGCCCCTTGCGCAGCTCAGTGACGGAGAGATCGCGCAGATCGGCATCGGACAGGGGCAGCTGCTTGTGACGCCGATGCAGATGGCGCTCGTTGCCGATGTCTTTGCAAACGGCGGGGAGATTCGGCAGCCCTATCTCGTGGATGCCGTGCTCTCCCCGGATGGCACGGTGCTCTACGAGGGCCGGCCGACCGTGTGGAAGACGGCGACGACGGCGGCACGTGCGGCGATCGTCGACGGCTACATGGCCGATGTCGTCGCGGCCGGTACCGGTACGGCGGCTGAGGTCGCCGGCGTACGCGTCACGGGCAAGACGGGGACCGCCGAGAACGCGACCGGGACGGATCACGCGTGGTTCATCGGGTCGGCGGAGCGCGGCGGCCGCAAGATCGTCATGGCGGTTCTCGTGGAAGAGGGCGGCTTCGGCGGCAGGGCGGCAGCCGGAATTGCACGGCAAATCATCAGAGCGTATTTTGAAGGCTAACCCCTTTTATGGATAGAGCCCGCGGCGGGCAGCCGCCGGGGCATTGAGGAGGAACGAACATGGTTGAGCGCGTCCTGGACGGCCGTTATGCGCTGGAGATCCTGATCGGCAGCGGCGGCATGGCGGATGTCTACCGGGCAAAGGATCAGCTTTTGGAGCGCACCGTCGCCGTTAAGATTCTTCATCAGCAGTACGAGAACGATACCGAGTTCATCGGACGGTTTCAGCGTGAGGCCAAGGCGGCCGCACGCATCACGCATCCGAATATCGTCAACGTCTACGATGTCGGCGTCGCCGAGGGGCGGCATTACATCGTCATGGAGTATGTTCCCGGGCGGACGCTGAAGGAGCGGATCAAAGAGGAGGGCGCGCTGCCCGTGTCCGAGGCCCTCGGCATCGCGCGTCAGATCGCGGGCGCACTCTCACAGGCGCACGCCAATAATCTGGTCCACTGCGACATCAAGCCGCACAACATCCTCGTGATGCCGGACGGCACGGTCAAGGTGGCCGATTTCGGCATCGCGCGTGCGGTGACCGAGTCCACCATGACGTACAACGACAACATCATGGGCTCCGTGCATTACTTCTCACCGGAGCAGGCGCGCGGCACCATCATCACGCCGAAGTCCGACGTTTACTCGCTCGGCGTCGTGCTCTACGAGATGCTGACGGGATGTATCCCGTTCGACGGGAATACTGCGGTGAGCATCGCACGCAAGCATCTCGAGGAGGATCCCGCGGCGCTGCGCAGCCGTGTCCCCGGCATTCCGCCCGTTGTGGAGGCTCTTGTGACGCGCATGATGGCAAAGGATCCCGCACAGCGCCCCGAGAGCGGCGCGCTTGTGCAGGACATCATGCGGACGGAGCAAATGGCGCATGGGGAAACGGTCAGCGTCCCCGCGTTCGATCCGGATGCGACGCGCGTCCTGACGCCGGGGGAAGCGCAGGAGATCTCTTCGATTGCGGAGGAGGAGGGCTATGTGCCGCAGCAGGAGAAGCGCTCCTTCTTCCGTACGAAAAAATTCATTTTCGGCCTTGCGCTCGTCCTCCTGCTAGGGTTCTTCACGGGGATATTCCTCAGCTTTGGCAAATTTTGGAGTTCCGTGGAGATCACCGTTCCCGACGTGACCGGCAAGCAGATGACGCTCGCGCGCCAGATTCTCGAAGATCAGCATCTGCGCGTGACCGTCGCGGAGACCTTCGACGCGGACGTGCCGGTCGGCGTCGTCGTCTCGCAGACGCCGGAGGCCGGAATGAAGGTCAAAGAGGAGCGGATGATCACCATCTATGTCAGCAAGGGCGGCGAAGAGATGGAGATGCCGAATCTGCGCGGACTCAAGCAGACGGATGCGGTGGATCGGCTCCAAAAGATGGGCCTGCGCCTCGGCTATGCCTACGAGACGTTCTCGGATGAGGACAGCGGCACCGTCATTTCGCAGGACCCGCGCAGCGGTACGCGCATCAGCAAGGGCCAGACCGTCGACATCACCGTCAGCAAGGGGCAAAAGGTCAAGAAGGTCAGCGTCCCGAATGTGAAGGGCGTTCCCGTCGACCGCGCGCGCACGATGATCAAGGACAGCGGCCTGAGCGTCGGCAGCGTCGCGGAGGAGGAGAACAATCAGGCGGCGGGGACCGTCGTCAGCCAATCGCCCGCGGCCGGCGCGGAAGCGGATGAGGGGACGGCCGTCCGGCTGACCGTCTCCGCAGGGAGCAAGTCCGGCGGGAAGGCAAAAGAGCCGAAAAATGACGGCGCGAAGAGCGGCGGCAAGGATCCTGCGGGCCGACGCATCCAAACAGAGAAAACAGAATAGGGACAAGGAGGACCATTGGAACAGCAGGGGCGTGTCTTAAAGGTATACAACAGCGTGCTTTACGCGGCGGCGGACGGCGACGTCGTCGCATGCAGACTGCGCGGGAAGATGAAAAAGGGACGAAACGACGCGGGGATCGTACCCGGCGACATTGTGACCTTTCTGCGCACGAGCGCGGAGGAGGGCATCGTCGAGCGTGTGGCGCCGCGGCAAAATCTCATGCTGCGGCCGCGCGCGGCAAATCTCACGCAGATTGTCGTGACCGTCGCCGCCGCGGCACCCGACCCGCATCCGCTCGTCGTGAACCGCTTCCTCGTCCTTGCCGCGCGCGCGGGCGTTTCTAAAATCGTCCTCTGCGTCAATAAGATGGACCTCTGCACCGCCGCGCCCGCCGCTTATTTTGCGGAGTACGAGCGCGCGGGGTATCCCGTCCTCCGCGTGTCGGCCGCCACCGGCACCGGGCTCGATGACCTGCGTGCTTTGCTCCAAGGGGAGATCACCCTCTTTGCGGGACCGTCCGGCACGGGGAAGTCGTCGCTGCTGAACGCCGCCTTGCCGTCGCTTGCCCTCGCCACGGGGGCTGTCAGCGAAAGGATCGGGCGCGGCCGTCATACCACGCGGCGCGCGGAGCTGATCCCCTATGCGGGCGGCTTCGTCGTCGACACGCCGGGCTTTACGCAGCAGGAACTTAAGGGTCTCACGTCGGAGGAACTCGCCGCGTGTTTCCCCGAGTTTGCACGGCACCCGGGCTGCCGTTTCGCGCCGTGCAGCCACAGTCACGAGCCGGACTGCGCCGTCAAGGCGGCGGTGGAGGCGGACGCGATCGCGCGCACGCGCTACGACGCCTATGCGGCGCTGCTCAGCGAACTTCGTACAAAGAAGAAATAGGAGAATCAAATGCAAAACGAACACGAGCATCATCCGGGCCACGACTGTGCATGCGGACATGGAGCCGCACACGATCTTGACTGCGGCTGCGCAGATGAGACGGAGCACGTTCATATCGAACGCCCGACGATCATCGCGCCCTCCATCCTGTCGGCCGACTTCGCGAACCTCGGGCGGGACGTGCGCCGCGTCGAGGAGGCGGGCGCCGAGTATCTTCATATCGACGTCATGGACGGGACGTTTGTGCCGAACCTCACGATCGGCCCCTGCGTGGTCGAGAGTCTGCGCAAGGTCTCGCAGCTCGTGTTCGACGTGCATCTGATGGTCGAGCATCCGGAGACGTACATCGAGCCGTTCGCACGCGCGGGCGCGGACATCATCACCTTTCACGTCGAGGCGACGCATCACGCGCACCGCCTCATCCAACAGATCAAGGCGGCAGGCTGCAAAGCGGGCGTCTCGCTCAACCCCGGCACCTCCATCTACACACTCGAAGAGCTCATCGACGATCTCGACATGGTGCTGCTCATGACGGTCAATCCGGGGTTCGGCGGGCAAAAATTCATCGAGAACACGGTCGGCAAGATCCATGCCCTCTATCACACCGTGGCGGACAATGAGCTGAACGTGGACATTGCGGTGGACGGCGGCATCAACGCTGAGACGAGCGCATCGGTGCGCTCTGCGGGTGCAAACGTGCTCGTCGCGGGGTCCGCGATCTACGGCGCAGATGACATCGCAGCCGCGATCCGTGCGCTGCGCGGATAATCGATTGTTTTAGCGACAGGAAGAGGGGACACCATGCGGGAAAAGGCGGTAATTCTGCTCTCCGGCGGCCTGGACAGCTGTACCTGTATGGCCGTCGCGCGGGAAGCAGGCTATGAACTCTACCCCGTCAGCTTTGTCTACGGACAGCGCTATGACCGGGAAGTGGACTGTGCAAAGCGCATCGCCGCGTATTTTCATGCGGCGGAGCATCTCATCATCGAGACGAATATGGATGCGGTCGGCGGCTCCGCCGTGACTGACCGTTCCATCGACATCCCCGAAGGAGACCCGGATCGGACGGATATTCCCGTCACCTATGTGCCCGCGCGCAATCTCATTTTCCTCAGCTATGGACTGGGCTATGCCGAGCGTGTGGGCGCCGCGCATCTCTACATCGGCGTCAACTCCGTCGACTACTCCGGCTATCCCGACTGTCGGCCGCAGTTCATCGCCGCATTCCAAGCGGCCGCAGATATGGCGACCGCCGCGGTGACGGCGCGGGGGCGGCGCATCGTCGTTGAGACGCCGCTGCAGTACCTCTCCAAGGGGGAGATCATCCGCCTCGGCACGCGCCTCGGCGCGCCGTACGAGCTGACGACGAGCTGCTATAAGGGCGGCGCCGCGGCCTGCGGCGTCTGCGACAGCTGCAAGCTGCGCCTGCGCGGATTCGCCGAGGCGGGACGGCGCGATCCGATTCCCTATGCGGCGAGACCCGCGTGATGCAGGACGTACAGAGCAGGGCGGACAGCCGCGGCATCGCCATCCAGCGCGTCGGCATCAAGGAGGCAAAACTCCCGTTCCTCATCAAGACCAAAGCGGGCGGCTATCAGCAGGTGCTCGCCCGCATCACCTTCACCGTATCCCTGCCGATGGAGTTCAAGGGGACGCATATGAGCCGCTTCCTCGAAATCCTCCTGCCGTGGCGTGAACAGCCGCTCGCGGAGGAGGAGATGGAGGCGATGCTCGACGAGGCGCTCGCGCGTCTGCACGCTGAGGCGGCGGAAGTGTCGCTCGCCTTTACCTACTTCATCGAGAAGGCAGCCCCCGTCAGCGGAAAAGTATCGCTGCTGGACGTGGAGGCCTCCTTTACGGGCCAAAAGCGCCGCGGGCAGCCGATGCGTTTTGAGCTCAGCCTTGCGATGCCGTTCACATCGCTCTGTCCGTGCAGTAAGGAGATATCCGCCTACGGGGCCCATAATCAGCGCTCCGTGGCGCGCGTGCGGCTGCGGTATCGTGCGGGCGTGCCGTGCATCTACATCGAGGATCTGGCGGCCCTGCTTGAGCGGCAGGGCTCCGCGCCCATCTATCCGCTGCTCAAGCGCGCGGATGAAAAGTTCGTCACCGAGGCCGCGTACGAGCATCCTAAATTCGTCGAGGACATCCTGCGCGATACCGTCCTCGCTCTGCGCGCCCTGCCGGGGCTCGCCTATTTTGCGCTGGAATGCGAAAATGAGGAATCCATTCACAGTCACAACGCCTTTGCGGCGCACGAAGAGTTTTTGAACGCATAGAGAAACGGGGGAGAGAGTGAGCATGAGCAAATTCGCACGCCGCTTTCTCCTCCTTTTTGTGCTCGTCGTGGGCATCTCGGCCGCGGTCATCTACACGACCGTCGACATCAATACGCTGCAAAATCTGACGCGGTTTCATCCCGGCTCCCTGCTGCTTGCGCTCTGCGCCGTCGGGCTCGGCATGTTCTTCGACGGCAGCCGGCTCATGCACCTCGTCAAGATTTCCAATGAGCGCATCACCCTCTATCAGGCGGTACAGGTCATTTTCGGCAACTATTTTCTCGCGCTCTTAACCCCGGGCGCGACGGGCGGCGCGGTCGCGCAGGTCATGTTCCTGCGGCATGCGGGCGTACCGATGGGCAAGGCCGCCGTGCTCGTCATCGTGCGGACCCTGCTCTCGATCTTTTTCCTCGCGCTCTGCATGCCCTTCATCTTCCTGCATGACGAGGGCATCGTTCCCGGCATCTCGAACGACCTCCTCATGTGCGTCACCTGCGCCGCCTTTCTCGGCATCGTCGCCATCGTCTTCGGCGTGCGCCGCGGCTATCTCGACTACGCCGTCGTGCGGATCGCGCGGCGCCTGCGCGAGCGGCGGCGTCATAAGCTCTTCGCGCTCTATCGCGATACGAAGAGCGCCATCTCTCTGCTCGTCGGGGCGCCGCGCAAGATGCTGATCGTTTTCGCAGAGTCGGGATTGAATCTGCTCTGCATCTACGCCGTCGTACCGTGTCTCCTCTTGGGCCTCGGCGTTGAGGGCGCCGACTGGTACACAGTCATGGGGCGCATGATCTTCCTCAACATGCTCCTTTACTTCAGCCCGACGCCGGGCGGTTCCGGCATCGCGGAGGGCGGCTTCGTCCTCCTCTTTTCCTCCACGGTGCCGGCAGGCACCGTCGGCATCGTGGCCGTCTGCTGGCGGCTCATCGCGGAGTATCTGCCCTTCCTCATCGGATTTTACTATACCGTCGCCGTATTCGGCCGCGAGTTCCTGCGGCGCTACTAAAATTTCCAAACATGGCCGCCTGCGGGCGGCTTTTTCTATTGACAACGATTTTCATGGAGGGTATAGTTGCCGAGGGAGGAGAATGTTTAA
Organism: uncultured Selenomonas sp.; assembly: GCA_963515775.1. Lineage (GTDB taxonomy): Bacteria > Bacillota > Negativicutes > Selenomonadales > Selenomonadaceae > Centipeda. The sequence goes on from CAUQAR010000007.1 coordinate 23,455, forward strand.
TGAATCGATTGCAGCGTGCGTTCTTCCGTGACGCATGGAGCCTCATGCGCGGATTTTGGCGGCCGCGGACGCGCTGGACGATGTTTTTGCTCGCTGCCGCGATCCTCGCGGTGCAGGCATATTACGTCTCCGTGATGGTGGACTACAACGCATGGCAGAAACTGTTCTACGATACCATCCAGCAGATGGATTCGGACAGCTTCTTTTTCTATCTGAAATACTGGCCCATGTATATGGTCGCGTTCATCGCCATGGAGATCGGGCGCAACTACCTCATGCAGTACCTCGAGATCCGGTGGCGGACGTGGCTCGTCGATGACTTCGTCAAACGCTGGCTCGCGGGCCGCACCTACTACCTTATGCAGATCGACGAAGAGCTGAGCGCGGACGGCAAGAGCGCCGTCGACAACCCCGATCAGCGCATTACGGACGACGTGCGCCTCTTCGTCTCGTATTTCCTCAACTTGACGCTCGGCATCTTCAACGCCGCGCTGCGCATCTCGTCCTTCGGCGCCGTGCTGTAGGGGCTCCCTGGCGTGATTGATATTCCGATCGGCAGCGCCTCCGTTCCGCTGCCCGGGTACATGGTATGGCTCGCTGTCGGTTACGCACTGCTCGGCACATGGGCGACCCTTTGGGCGGGGCGGCCCATCGTGCGCCTGAGCAATCGCCAGCAGGAATACGAGGCCGATCTGCGCTTCGGACTTGCGCGTCTGCGCGAGCATATCGAGAGCATCGCCTTTTACAGCGGCGAGGCGCGCGAGACCGCAGGGGCGCTCGGGCGGTTTGAGGCGGTGCGCCGGAACTTCTTTCGTCTCATGCTGCGCCGCGTACAGCTCACATGGGTGACGGAGCTGCACTGGCGCGTGGGCTTCCTCTTTCCCTATATGGTCGCCGTGCCGCGCATCTTCGCAGGAGAGATGCAGTTCGGCGGACTGATGCAGACCGCGGTCGCGTTCCAACAGGTCGTCAACTCACTCTCCTTCCTCGTCCTGCGCTACTACTCGCCGACCGAGGCGTCCATCGCACAGCTCCAGACCGTCGTCAACCGACTGACGGACTTCCGCCGCCATATGGAGCAGGTGGAGCGCGCCATGTCCGCCTCGGACATCCGGCACAGCGCGGAGGGAGATGCGCTTTCCGTGCGGGACCTGACTGTCCGGCAGCCCGATGGCAGCACCCTCACCACGCAGCTCTCCTTCACGCTTGCGCGCGGGCAGCATCTCTTTATCGAAGGACCGTCCGGCATCGGAAAGAGCACCCTGCTCCGTGCGGTCGCGGGCATCTGGCCGTACGGCATCGGAGAGATCGCGCTGCCGGAGGGCGCACAGACACTATTTCTCCCGCAGAAATCGTATCTGCCGATGGGGACTCTGCGTGCTGCGGTTCTCTATCCTGCGGCCGCGGATGCAGTCGAAACCGCGCGCATCGCGGAGGCCATCGCGCAGGCGAACCTCGCGCACTTCATCCCACGCCTTGACAAAGAGGAGAATTGGGCGCAGGTGCTTTCCCTCGGGGAGCAGCAACGCCTGGCCTTCGCGAAGGCGGTGCTCCTGCATCCCGCGTGGATCTTCCTCGACGAGGCGACCTCCGCGCTCGACGAGGAGAACGAGGATCGCATGTACCGGTTCCTCTGTACCGCGTGTCCCAATGCGGCCGTCGTCAGCATCGCGCATCGCCGCCGCGTGGAGAAATACCACGAACGAAAACTGCGCCTATCGCCGGGCGGCGCGTGGACATTAGAACAGCATTCATAAAAAAACAGCCTGTGCCGGAGAGCAGTTCGGCGCAGGCTGTTTTGCTGCGGTCATCATCGGAGAATGAAATGAAAAAGCCGGATGTCTCCGGCGTAAAGGAAGAAACTACGACCGATGCGCGACTGGCATCGTGGGCATCGGCTGCGATCGATATACGCGTGCAACTGATCGACGCACACCCGCCGATCGATGAACCTGGGCACTCAAAGAAACTGAACTCAATTCATAAATTCATGAAATATAGGATTTTATAAAAAATATTTCATAAACTATAGACAAAAATTCACATGAGTCGTATAATTCGATATAGATTCTCATTCTGTTTAAACGAATACGATGTGTATGACGACGCATCACTTGTAAAGGACTCAAACTTCGCACATCAAAAACGTTCCACAGACCTTGAAAACACTGACTTTAT
>CAUQAR010000008.1:0-22130 GCA_963515775.1 uncultured Selenomonas sp.
GCCGCTCGTAGAATCCGTCGCCGAGGCGTTTCTGCACGGCATCGGGGTTCCATTTGAGCTGCGCAAGCATATAGTCCGAGGAGAGGAATCTATTCTTATCGGTGAAGGCGGGGTCGGTTTCGATGAGGTACTTCGCTCCGGATTCCGGTTGGATCCGAAAGAGTGCGCCCGGGTTCTTGAGCGTTGTGATGCCGCCGCCAAGGTGCAGGTGTTCCTGCGCGCTCTTATCTATGGAGAAGGGATCGAGGAAGCCCATGACGTTCCTGCGGGTCGGGAGGGTAACGTCGTTTTCATCCCCAAGGGTCGCGATGCCGAGGGAATGCGGCCGGTCGTCTTCTACCTGCGGGGTCATGAAGACGGCGCTGTGGAATTTGCGGACGTGCCCTTTGTGCAGCCGGCTTCTTCGTTCGGTATAGCTTGCCCGTGTATAGCCGAATGTGACGGTTCGCCGATCGGTCTCGGCCGCGATGTTATCCATCGTTCCTGTGACGCTGAGATGTTTGCCCGCGACGATTTGGCTGTTGTCGTTCGTAAGGTTTCCTTGGATGGTGAGATTGCCGCCGCTCTCGATGCGCCCGCCGCTGCTTATGACGGTATCTTTGGCATGGTGCGTCATGTCGTTGCCGCTGTAGAGGATGCTGTCGGCGCTGTTTTTGATCGCGCCCGCTTCTACGCTGAGGTTCCTATGCGCGGCAACGGCGCCTGCCCGGTGCTTTTCGAGTGCGGTGCGTGCGGCTTCTGCGATTTCTTTTTGCTGCTCGTAGGCTGCTGTTGCGGCTTTGATGTCCAGCTGATACCTGCGCTGTGCTCTCGCGCTGCGCAGCTGCGAAACGTCCTGCCGGACGATGGCGTCGAGGGCGTCGGATTTCTCTTTGAGAAGCGCGACTTCTTTTTGGAGTTTCTGCTCCGGTTCTTCATTTCCATGTTGAAGTCATTGCAGTGGGATAAAATTTAATTTCGTTGTCATGATCCTTATTGCCACGGGATCGTATCGACGATCGCCTCCACGGCTTCGACGGAGACGGGTTCTTCAAACGAGAGTGCGAATGTATAGCCGCCGCGCGCCCACAGCGCGAGGCTGACATGCTTCTCCGTGCCCTTGACGCGGATGTACTGACGACCGACCTGAACGACCTTGTTCACTTCGTAAACATTGCTGTCGCCGCTGATGTCCGAATCCCCTTTCGCCATGCGGAAGAGGATCTCCTTGCCGCTCTCGTTGCGGTAAAATATCTCGGCGAGACGATTGTCGATGACAACGATGTTCTTCTGCACATAGCCGACGGGCAGGAGGGTCGGCGTATAGACGGGCAGTCCGACCACCGCCCACGCGTCCCGCACGCTCGTGTATTCGACGAGCGGCGACGGGGCGGCGGTTGCCTCTCCTCCGCCCATGAAAAGCGCCGATGCCGTCAGCACTGCCAATAGGAAATGCCGCACACGATATTTTGTCATTGTGATCTCCTCAGTTCTTGCGTGTCGCTTTTCTCTGAAATTCATTCTGTTTCTTCTGCGCGTTCGCGCGCATCTCCCGAGCGTTCGCGAGCGCCGCTTCCGTGACGTCGTCTCCGGAGGCCATGCGCGCGATCTCGCGCGTGCGCTCCTCTGCGGAGAGCGGCGCTATCTGCGTAACGGTCGCGTCGCCTTGGACGGATTTCGAGATATAGAGATGCTCGTTTGCCATGCAGGCGATCTGCGGCAGATGCGTGATGCAGAGCACTTGCTTGTACTGCGCGACATAGGCGATGCGCTCGGCGACCATCTGCGCCGTCCGCCCGCCGATGCCCGCGTCGATCTCGTCAAAGACCATGCTCGCACCGGAGGTATCGCGCGCGGCGACAATCGCTTTCATGGCAAGCGCGATGCGCGACAGCTCGCCGCCCGAAGCGATATTTTCGAGCGGCTTTTCCGCTTCGCCGACGTTGGCGGAAAAGAGCATCCGCAGGCTGTCCGCCCCCTCGCTTGTATATTTCTCCGCCGGGGTGACCGCGATGCGAAAGCGCGCATCGGGCATGCCAAGCTCCTGTAGTTCGCGCGCAATATCAGCCGAGAGCTGTGCACCGACCTCCTGCCTGCGCGCGGTAAGCGCCGACGCACATTCCGCAAGCCGCCCTTCAAGCGCGGAAATCGCTTGCTCCAGCTGCGCCATATCGACATCGTAATTGTCGATCGCCGCGAGCTCCGTACGCACGGCATCAAGATGCGCAAGTACGGCGGAAACGGTGCCGCCGTATTTTTTTTTGAGACGGTCGATCACGTCCATGCGCGCCTGCATGCTGTCGAGACGTGCCGGATCGGCATCGATGCGCTCAATGTAGTCCCGTATTTCGTAGGAGCTTTCCTGCAAGGAAATATAGGCTTCCTCGATCATGCTCCGCGCATTCGAGAGCGTATCGTCATAGCGCGCGATCTCATCGAGATCCCGCCGAATGAGCGTCAGCGCCGTGAGCACGCCGATCCCGCGCGGGCTCTCCTCGCTGAGAAGCGTGCCTGCATCCGCGGCGTGCTCCATGATTTTTTCCGTATGGGAGAGACGCCGAATCTCCGCCGCGAGCTGTTCGTCCTCTCCGGCGCGCAGTGCGGCCTCTGTGATCTCGCGCTCCTGCCAGCGCAGCATGTCGAGGCGCGCGTCGGCTTCCTGCGCCGCGGCGGTGCGCTCCGCCCGCAACGCACACTTTTCCCGCCACGCGTCGTATGCCGCACGGTACGCCGCAAGACGTGCGCCGAGTGCGGCGTCGCCGTCTTCGAGCAGGCGGCGCTGGCTGTCCTCACGGAGCAGCGCGAGGTTTTCGTTTTGTCCATGGATGTCGACGAGATAGGGCGCGATGCGCCGCAGGAACGAGACTGTCACATGACTGCCGTTCACGAGCGCCGCACTTTTCCCATGCCGCGATACTTTGCGCACGACGATCAAGTCGTCGTCCCCGCAGTCGATCTCCTGCGCTTCGAGCAGCGGAATAAGCTCCGCTGCCGCGTCGCCGCATGAAAATACGGCCTCCACGCGCAACGCGTCGCAACCGCTGCGGATCGCGTCCGTCGATATGCGATGCCCAAGCACCGCACCGAGCGCGTCGATGAGGATGGATTTTCCCGCACCGGTTTCTCCCGTGAGAATATTGAGTCCCGTGCCGAACTCCACCGAAACCTCTGCGAGGAGTGCGAAATTCGATACGCGAAGGCTCTTGAGCAAGGTGCTTCCTCCCTTCAGCGGAGCAGCTCGGAAATGCGGCTTACAATGATTTCGGCCGCCTCCTTGGGCTTAACGAGCACGAAGATGCTGTCGTCTCCGGCAACGGTGCCGATCATCTCCGGCCAGTCCGAAGCGTCCAGCGCGGACGCCACGGTCGCGGCAGCCCCCGGCACGGTCCGCACGACGACGATGTTCTCGCTGAAATCGCAGGCGCGGACGTTGTCCTTAAAGAGGCGCTTAATGCGCGTTTCGGAGAAATGCACGCGCTCCTGCGGCGCAACGGCATAGCGGTACCGGCCGCCGCCCGCCGGTACTTTGATCAAAAAGAGCTCCTTGATATCCCTCGAAATCGTGGCCTGCGTCACGCGGACATGACGCGCGCGCAGCGCCGCGGCAAGGGCCTCCTGCGTCTCAATGATCTCTTCCGCAATGATCTTTTTGATGAGGTCATGGCGCCGACTTTTCATTCCATTCTCTCCTAGCAGTTTCTCCAGAGTTTGATGCGCAGTGTCCTGTAATAGTCCTTATCCTCGAATTTGATGATCCCGGCCCGTACGTCGGAGCATTTCACGGTAACGGTGTCGTCCGGCAGCACGGGAAAGGTCTCCTGCCCGTCAAGCGTGACGATGATGCTCTGCCGCATGTCGACCAGATGAATGTGCACGACATCCTCTTCACGAATGACGAGGGGCCTGATGTTGAGTGTGTGCGCACAGATCGGCGTGAGGAGCAGCCCCTTGACCATGGGGTTCATGATCGGCCCGCCCGCGGAGAGCGAGTAGGCCGTGGACCCGGTCGGCGACGCCACGATGAATCCGTCCGCCTTGCACTCGACGAGCGGCGTATTATTCACGGTCAGCCCGAGGGATATGATGCGCGCCACGTCGCCCTTTGTGACCACGATATCGTTGATGGCGTAGCCGAGGAACTGCTCGTCGCCGCCGGGCTTCGTCACATAACCGGCAAGCAGCGGCCGATGCTCCACATGATAGCTGCCCTCACAGAGCTTTTGCAGCTTCCCCTCCAGCTCGTTCTGCTCGATGTCCGCCATAAAGCCGAGCGTCCCCATATTGATGCCGCACACGGGCACGGGATGCGCGGCATACCTCCGGCAGACGCCGAGCAGCGTTCCGTCGCCGCCGAGGCTGAGCGCAAAATCCGCGGACATGTGCGCTATATCGTCAACGCCGTATTCCGGCAGCCCGAATTCGACCGCCCGCTCGCGTGCGATCATGATCCGCGCGCCTTTGGCGGAAAAAAAATCGCATATGAACTGCAAGATCTGCCGCGTCTCCGGCTTGATCAAATTCGGAAAAACCGCAATGTTCAACATAAAAATGCCAACACCTCATCCATCCAGCACGGCATGTGCCTCCGTTACGACAGTGTGCACGAACGCCTCGTCGATTCGCTCTTCTCCATCGTCCTGCGCGCGCAGGTACAGGAGATATTCGATGTTCCCCTTCGGCCCCTTGACGGGGGAATACGTCAGCCCCGCAGGCATCAGCCCGAGACGCTTCGCCGCGGCCGCGACGGCGCGGATCACATCTTCATGCACTGCGGGATCGCGGACAACGCCGTTCTTGCCGACGCGTTCCTTTCCCGCTTCAAACTGGGGCTTTATGAGCGCGATCACCGCCGCACCGTCGCGCAACAAGGATTTCAAAGGGGGCAGCACCTTATCGAGAGAGATGAATGCCACGTCGACCGAGGCGAAGTCCAGCAGCGCCCCGAGCATCTCCGGCGTAACATGGCGGATATTCGTACGCTCCATATTCACGACGCGCGCATCTGTGCGGAGCTTCCAATCGAGCTGTCCGTAGCCGACGTCGATCGCATAGACCTTGGCGGCGCCGTTTTGCAGCATGCAGTCCGTGAATCCGCCCGTCGAGGCGCCGATGTCCGCCGCCGTCTTTCCCGTCAGTACGACGCCGAAGGATGCCATTCCCTTCGCGAGCTTGAGCCCGCCGCGGCTGACATAGGGAATATCCTCACCGACGACGCGCAGCTGTGCCGCGGCATCGACGGTCGCCCCCGCCTTATCGACGCGCTGCTCGTTGACGAGCACCTGCCCCGCCATGACGAGCCTCTTCGCCCGCTCCCGACTCGGCGCCAGCCCCTGCGCCACGAGCAGGATGTCCAAACGCTCTTTCTTCAAGAATCTCTCCTACTGCTTTCGATGCACGAGGTACGTCACGAGTTCCCGCAGAAACGCGGCCTCCCCGCCGAAGGTGCGCAGCGCCGCGACGGCCTCGTCCACGGTGCGCTGCGCTAGTTTCTGCGCCTCGGCGAGGGAGGTCAGGGTCACATAGGTCGACTTATGATTTTTCTCGTCGCTGCCGACGGGCTTGCCGATGTCCTCGGCCGTCCCGACGACATCGAGAATATCGTCCGTGATCTGGAACGCAAGGCCAAAGTGATCGGCATACGTTGTGAGCGCCGCAAGCTGATCTTTTGACGCGCCCGCGAGGATGGCGCCGCTGCGCAGTGCCGCGCGAAAGAGGGCCCCCGTCTTGCCCATGTGCACGCGCCGCAGTTCATCCATCGAGATGCGGCGGTTCTCGGCCTCGAGATCGAGCACCTGCCCGCCGACCATCCCCGCAGTGCCCGCGGCCTGACTGATCTCATCCGCAACGCGGAGCAGAGCCTCAGCCGGTACATCCTGCTGACGGAAGATCACGGTAAATGCGAGCGTTAAAAGCGCATCTCCGGCGAGAATCGCAATGCCGTCGCCGTAGACCTTGTGATTCGTGAGTTTCCCGCGGCGGTAATCGTCGTTGTCCATGGCGGGCAGATCGTCGTGAATGAGCGAATAGGTATGGATCAGCTCGAGCGCGCACGCTGCGGTGCGAAATTTTGTCCCGTCGACGCCCACGGCATCCGCCGCCGCCATGAGGAGGATCGGGCGCAAACGTTTGCCGCCTGCCATCAGGCTGTAAGCCATCGACGCCCGCAGTTGATCGCTCAGGATCTCGGTGCGGTCCAGTTCTTCCTCGAGCGCATGCTCTACGAGCGCCTGCCGCAGGCGCCAGAGCGCTTTCATGTCAGTCCCCAATGTGAAGCTCCTCTTCGGCGGTGCCGTCCGCAGTCTCCGTCACGAGAAGATCCATCGTCTCCTCGGCACGCCGCAGGGATGTCACGCAGAAATCAGACAGCTGAATGCCCTCCGAATACTTTGCCATGAGATCGGCAAGCGGCATATCCCCCGCCTCGATCTCCGCAACGATGTGCTCCAACTGTGAGAGCGCGTCCTCAAAGGTCTGTTCTTTCTTACGCGCCATGCTGCGCCTCCTTTCCTCCGTCTTTAACAATCGCCGTCACCTTGCCGTCGGCAAAGGTGATCCGCAGCAGATCTCCCGCGGACAGCGCCTCCGCGCTGCGGACCGTGCGGCCGTCCTTTTCCACGATGCTGAATCCGCGATACAGAAGCCGCACGGGATTCAGCAGCTCCAAGCGCCTTATCACGAGCTCCAATCGGTGCCGCGCATCGTTTTTCCGCATCTCAGCGGCGCTGTGCAGGCGCTGCACGGCACGGTCCGTCCGCTGCATATAGGATGCGAGGAGCATCTTGGGATGCCTGCGCCACGGGCGCTCCAAAAGCGTGCGCAGACGCATCCGGCCGCGTGCGGTCTCTTTTTTGCGGGCCGCTGTGAGGCGCGCCGAAAGGGACGCGGCGACCCGCAGCATCTCCGCGCTGTCGGGAACCGCGAATTCGGCGGCCTGCGACGGCGTCGCCGCCCGCCGATCGCTGACAAAGTCGACAAGGGTCGTATCGGTCTCGTGCCCGACCGCGGAGATCACGGGGATCCGAGAGGCGTAAACGGCGCGCACAACGGGTTCTTCATTGAACGCCCACAGGTCCTCCGCGGAGCCGCCGCCGCGCCCCACAATCAGGACATCCACGGGATATTTTTCATTGAAGAACCGCACCGCCGCGGCGATCTGCCCGGCGGCTTCCGTCCCCTGTACGAGAACGGGATGCAGGACGAGCTGCACGCGCGGCCACCTGCGCTTTGCGACCTTATAGATATCGCGCAGCACCGCCCCCGCCTGCGAGGTGACGATCCCAATCCGGCGCGGGAAGCGCGGCAGCGGCTGCTTATGGGATTCGTCGAAAAGGCCTTCGGCACGGAGCTTTTCTTTCAGCTGTTCAAAGGCAAGGGCGAGCGCCCCCGCGCCCTCGACCGTCAACGAATGCACATAGAGCTGATATGCGCCGTCTCGCTCATAGACGGATATACTGCCGCCCGCGACGATCTGCATGCCGTTTTCCGGCGTAAACCGCAGGCTGCGCGCATAGCCGTTGAACATGACGCATTTCATGCTCGCCCCGGCATCCTTGAGCGTAAAATAGCAGTGCCCCGAGGGATACCGCTTGAAGTTGGAGAGTTCTCCCCGCACCAAAATGTCCGAGAGTATCGCTTCTCCCTCGAACATGCCCTTGATATAGCGCGTTACGTCGCTGACACTATGAACTGTCATAAGCACCTTCTATATGCCGACTTGATAAAAAAAGACCCGGTGCACGATGAACACCGTGCAGCGGATTCTTTCTTCAAGACGGCGCAGATTTCTGCATCGCGGACAGGATCCCATTGACATAGCGGCTTGAATCATCCGAGCCGTATTTTTTCGCAAGCTCCACGGCTTCGTTGATCGCGGTCCCGGGATCGATGCGTTCCGCCTGGCAATACATTTCATAGTACGCCATGCGGATCAGATTGCGGTCGACCCCCGCCATGCGCTCCAGTTTCCACGCCTTCGACGTGCGCGCAATGAGCGGATCGATCTCCGGAAGCGCCGCGCGCGTGCCGCTGACCAGCGCCCGCGCATACGGAAGATCGCGTTCCTTGAGTCCCTCCACTGCATCGACGGCGAGCGCACTCACATCCTGCGCCTCATCCGCGGCGAAATCCATCTGAAACAGGGTCAAAAGAGCCGCTTCCCGCGCATGTCTTCGGCTCATCTCATCCTCCGAAACAATCGCTGCACGAAGGCGCTTTCCATCATACTCTCATGCAGCTCCGCCCATGTACCGCTGCGTTCCCGCCACTGACCGACGTACATGCCGATGAGCGCGCAGCAGATAAAGAATACCGTCGGCCAAAAGCCAAAGACCAGCACGGCGATCGCAAACAGGCCGCCGAGCACGAGGCCCATCGATCGGCCGTGGTTGTTCTGCCACTGATCCCGCAGAAAAAGCAAAAGGCTTTCTTTCATGCTGTCCACCATCTACATCACACGCCGCTTCGACTGCCCCGTGATGTTGGAAACATCCGTCACCCGAATCGCCACGGGAACGCCGTCGATGCCAAGCACATTCATGAGATCCTGACGGATGCGCTCCGTCAGCTGCTCCGACACGGCGCTGAGATGCGCGTGTGCCGCGAGCACGACCTTGAGATCCACATGCAGCGGAACGGTGGCGTCGTTCTTCTTGCGCGGAACAGACACGGCCGCGGATACCTCCCGCACGCCCGAGATGCCGAGCGCGACGCGTTCGACGATGCCACGGATGGCGGAGAGCTCCACCTGTACCGCCCCTGTCGGCGTGTCGACAATCATGATCTCCCCGTGCAGCCGGCCCGTATCGGAACGTCCGGAAAACACCGCGAAGAAGAAGTTCAGACTCAGCAGGAAGAAGACGGCGCATCCCGCCAACAGTTCCTGACGGGAGAGCGCGTAGCGCAGCTCATTGAGCCACACGCTCTCCGGAATCAGATGCAGTGCCGCGGCGGCCGCCGCAACCGTGAGTGCCATCATGAGCAGAGAAAACGGCAGCAGCAATATGCGATTCAATATGCCCATCGTTCAGCGCCTCAACCGCAGTCAGCGGACACGCGCTTCCTCGGTCTTCGGCTCCTCTTCGGGGAACCCGACGCCCTGCACATGGACGTTCACTTCCACCACGGAGAGGCCCGTCATGGTCTCGATCGCGCGCTTGACATTCTCCTGTGCCGCCAGCGCAACCTCGGGAATGCGAATGCCGTACTTCACGATGATGTAGAGATCGACGGCGGCTTCCTTCTCGCCCACCTCGACCTTGACGCCCTTGGAGAAATTTTTGCGCCCGAGCATCTCTGCGATGCCGCCCGCAATGCCGCCGCTCATGCCGGCAATTCCCTCGACTTCGGTCGTCGCAAGGCCCGCGATGATGCTGACCACTTCGTCAGCCACGCGAATCGTACCGAGTCCCGTTTCCTTCTTGACGGCTTCTTTTGCGTTTTCCATATTCATATCCTCCATTTTGCAGTGAACGTCACATCTGTATTTTTATGCGCGCTCGATGTAATTCCCCGTGCGCGTATCGATGCGGAGTACGTCGCCCTCGTTGATGAAGAGGGGTACGCGCACCTCGTAGCCGGTCTCCACCTTCGCCATCTTAGTCGCGCCCGTCGCCGTATTGCCCTTGACGCTCGGTTCGCAGTCGACGACCTTCAGGTTCACGGAGTTCGGCAGCTGGATGCCGATGATGCGGCCCTTGAACTGCTGCACGGCGACCTCCATGTTCTCCATGAGATAGTGCAGCGCATCGCCGAGCTGATCGCGCGTGAGCTCTGTCTGCTCATAGGTCTCCGTATTCATGAACGTGTAGACGCCGTCCGCCTCATAGAGATACTGCATCGTATGCGTCTCAAGATGGGCCGCGGGCATCTTCTCGTTCGGGTTGAACGTGCGCTCGACTACGGCGCCCGTCTCAACGTTCTTGATCTTGGTCCGGACGAACGCTGCACCCTTCCCCGGCTTTACATGCTGGAAATCGACAATCTGCCAGACGCCCCCATCGTATTCGATGGTGAGTCCTGTGCGGAAATCGGTGCTGTTAATCATATTGTTCTGTCCTCCATACTATCAATCGTCACTCGTTATTATAACGGTTTTATATGCAGATTTCAATAAATTCTTTTGCGGCATGCGTCAGCGCCTCTCCTCCGGCCGCGGTGACGAGCACCGTGTCCTCGATGCGAACGCCGCCCCAATCGGGGATGTAGACGCCCGGCTCGTCCGTGACGAGCACGTTTTCACGCAGGACTTCCGTGCCGAATTTGGAAAGCCGCGGCTCCTCGTGAATCTCGAGGCCGAGACTGTGCCCAAGCCCATGTCCGAAATACTGCGCGAGGTCATATGCCCGTAGAACATCGCGCGCCACATCGTCCACCGCACGCCCCGTGACGCCCGGACGAATCGCTGCGAGGGCCTTCTGCTGCGCAGCCAACACGGCATCGTAGCGCTGCCGCTGCACTGCGTCCGCACGCCCCACGCAGATCGTGCGCGTGATGTCCGAGTGGTAACCGCGGTACACGGCGCCAAAATCCATCGTCACGAGCTCGCCGACGGCGATCTCCTTTTCCGTTGCCGTGCCGTGCGGCAGACTGCCGCGCACGCCGGAGGCGAGGATGGTCTGAAAGGCGGGACGCTCGGAACCGGCCCGCCGCATGAAGTCCTCCATCTCGGCCGCAACGGCAAGCTCGGTCATGCCGGGACGTATGTACGCGACGATATGTGCGAACGCCGCATCCGCGATCTCACACGCGCGGCGGATGCAGGCGATTTCCGCAGCGTCCTTCACCTGCCGCAGCACATCGAGACGAAGCGCCGTTTCAAAATCGATGCCGTCCAGCATCTTCTTCAGCTCCATATAGAGGCTGTAGGTGAGGACGTTGCCCTCAAAGCCGACGCGCTGCGCGCCGTAAGCCTTAAGCAGCGCCGCCGTCTTTCGATAGAGGCCGTCCGTCTGCGCGACGATCTCATACGCGGGCGCTTCTGCCACCGCCTGCTCCGTATAGCGGCTGTCGGTCACTAGGGAGAGACGGTCCGCCGTTACGATGAGAACGGCAGAATCGCCGCTGAACCCGCTGAAATAGCGCAGGTTGACTTCTTTCGTCACAAGGACGGCATCCAGTTCCTTCTCGAGCAGCAGCGCCCGCAGGCGCGCGATGCGCGGTTCGATGTTCATTGATGTTCCTCCATCCGGCAGATGATGACCGCAAGCGCCGCCATATAGCTCTCCGCGCCGAACCCGCAGATCTGCCCCGCAGCAGCGGGCGCGATGACCGACGTGCGCCGAAATTCTTCGCGCCGATGAATGTTCGAGAGATGCACCTCGATGACGGGAATGTCCACCGCGGAGATCGCATCGCGGATCGCGATGCTGTAATGCGTGAATGCCCCCGCATTGAGGATGATATAGTCCGCCCTTCCGCGCGCCCCCTGTATCGCATCCACCAGCGCGCCCTCGTGATTGGACTGAAAGAACTCTATTGCGGCGCCGGCCGCTTCGGCATGGCGGCGCATGCGCGCATTGATATCGTCCAGCGTCATATGCCCGTAGATGTCGGGCTCGCGCGTCCCCAGGAGATTGAGATTGGGTCCGTTCAGCACAAGTATCTGCATCGTCGTCCCTCCTAGTAGAGGATGGAGAAGTCGCGCTCGCCCGTGATCGGCGTGCGCGATGCGGTATCCAGCTGCGCCACACGGATGAACGCGTTGCCCGCGCGCATCGCCGCAAACACCGCGTCAATGTTCTCCTGCGTGCCTTGCAGCTCCATCGTCACCGTACCGTCGACCATATTCTTCACCCACCCCGCGACGTCGTTGGCCAGCGCCTGCTGTCGCACGAACATGCGAAAGCCGACACCCTGCACGCGCCCCGCGGCGCACGCGTAATATCGAACGATGTCCTCCATCATAATTCCTCCTCATTCTTTGTATCTCTGCGCAAAATCGTATCCGCCGCTACGTCCCACGGTATCTCCATACGCACGATTTGACGCGGGTGCGGAGCGACCTCGATCGGGATGCCGGTCTCGTCCCACATCCTCTCGAGTATGAACCGCCCCACCGTTCCTGTCGGCGGGAATACTTCAAGCTCTTCACCGACGAAGATCCGATTGCGTTGCTCGACGAGCGCAATCCCTGTCTTCGGGTCGCGGCCCCGCACGACGCCCACAAAATCGGACGACTGCGCGTAAGTCGACGTCCCATAGATCTGATCTTTTTCCGTCGTCTTACCGAAGAAAACCCCCGTCGTATAGGGGCGGTGCGATACCTTTTCCAGCTCGGTCAGCCACGCATCCTGCACGCGGTACGGCGCGTCCGTCATGCAGGTGTCAAGCGCCATGCGATAGGTCCTGACGACGCTCGCGACGTAGTGCACGCTCTTCATCCGCCCCTCGATCTTGAGACTGTCAACGCCGCAGGCGATCACCTCGTCCAGATACGGCAGGAGGCACAGATCCTTGGAGTTCATGATGTAAGTGCCGCGTTCATCTTCTGCGATCGGATAATACGCCCCGGGACGCGATTCCTCGACAAGCGCATATTTCCACCGGCAAGACTGTGCGCAGCTGCCGCGATTCGCATCCCGCCCCGTGAAATAATTGCTGAGGAGACAGCGTCCGGAATACGAAATGCACATCGCGCCGTGGACAAACATCTCGAGCTCCACATCCGTATGCGCGCGAATCTCGCGAATCTCCGCGCGCGAGAGCTCTCGTGCGAGCACGACGCGCCGGGCACCGAGCTGTTTCCACGCGTCCACCGTCCGCCAGTTCACATTATTGGCCTGCGTGCTGATATGGAGGGGCAGCTGCGGCACGATCTCCCGACACAGCATAAAGACGCCGAGATCGGCCACAAGCACGGCGTCCGTGCGGATGTCTGCGAGAAAGCGCAGATAGTCCGGCAGCGCTACGATATCCTCGTTGTGCGGAAAGACGTTGACTGTGACGTAGATCTTCTTTCCCGCTGCGTGCGCCGCTTTGACAGCCGCGCGCATCTCATCATGCGAGAAGTTCCCGCCGAAGGCACGCAGCCCGAACGCGCGGCCGCCGAGGTAGGCCGCATCGGCGCCGTAGGCAAATGCCGTCTGTAGCTTTTCCGGTGTTCCCGCGGGCGCCAAAAGCTCAATGCGGCGTTTCATCCATCGGCCTCCCTATCTCCCAAACGGCATCACCGCACCTGCTCGACGAGCGCCATATGATCCGCGTAATTCGTCGCATAGTAATTGTTCCCATTGCGGTCGGCGACGAAATACAGATAGTCCGTATCCGCAGGATGCAGCACCGCCATGAGCGAGGCCGTGCCGGGGCTTGCAATCGGCCCGGGCGGCAGGCCCGCATGCTGATAGGTGTTGTAGGGGGACGCGATCTTCGTATCGCGCAGGAGCAGATCCTCCTTCGGCGCATCAAGCAGATACTGCACAGTCGGATCGGCTTGCAGCGGCATCCCCAGTTTTAGGCGCTTCAAGAAGATCTGCGCGATGATCGGACGATCCTCTTCATGATACGCTTCCTTTTCGACGATGGAGGCCAGCGTCACGAGCTCGTAGACGGAGAGGTTCATCTCCTGCGCGCGGTCCCGCATCTCCTTCGTCAAACGACGGTCGAAATTCTCCGCCATCATCTCCAGAATGCGGGCGGCGTCAAACGAGCCGTTGATCTCATAGGTGTCGGGAAAGAGAAAGCCCTCGGCCGCATAGCGCACGTTCTCATGCTCCTCCACATAGTCGTAGGGCCTGTAGGTCTTTGCGCGCTCCATAAAATCGTCCGCGCGAACGATTCCCTCGTCCTCGAGCCGCGCCGCGATGTCGCGCACGCTGAACCCCTCGGGGATCGTAAATCGAACGACCACCGTATTGCCGTAGACGAGCGTCTCGAGCACATCGCGCGGCGCCATACCCGCCGAGAGCGCAAAGGTCCCGCTCTTCACCTTGTTTTCAAAGCCGTTCAGCTTCGCCGTCCACCAAAATTTGAACGCGCTGTCGATCACACCGCGCGCCTTTAGCTCCGCGCCGATCTCGCTGACCGACATGCCGGGGCGCACGGTGAAATAGATCTGCGCGCCCGCGTCCGTTGCGGATGGATGCTTCGCCGGTCCGGAAAATACCGCAAACACAAGCAGCAGCAAGACGATCCCAAGCCCTGCCGCACCGCCGTATACGATCTTCTTTTGCAGCACTGTTCCCTTCCCCCGATACACCGCGCGCAGCGACGCCCGCAGCGTATCCATCTGCGGCAGCTCGAACAGCCCCTTTCGTGATCCCTTCAAGCGAATCCTCCCTCTCTTGGACCCATACCCCCATGAAAAAGCTGTCATCCTCCCACCGATGACAGCGTGCGCTTTAGTCCTCTCCGCTCTCGTCGAGCAGATCATAGGCGCTGCGGACGGCCTCGAATTCCTCATCGGAGGGGTCCACATAGATATCCTCGCCGTTTTCGTCCGTGACGATCTTCGCGATGATCGCCTCGTCCTCTTCCTCGGCGTCCGCAAGATCCTCTTCCGAAGATGCGGAGAGGCTGACGAGCACGGCAAACCGGCTGTCCCCCACAGGAATGATCATCTCCTCTCGGTAATACGACTCTGCGCCGTTTTCTCCCTCGATCACGACGACCACATCCTCGTCGTAGAGCTCTTCCTGTTCTGCCATTGTTTGATCTCCTTTTACTTCTGATCACCACATACGCTCGGATGCGCGGCGCGCGCGAGATGCTGCTGCCGATCCAAGAATCCCTGCAAAATATAGACCGCCGCCATCTTGTCGATCACCTTGCGGCGTTTCTTCCGCGAGACGTCCCCTTCGAGCAATGTGCGCTCCGCGGCAACGGTCGAGAGACGCTCGTCCCAGTAAAAAATCTCCACGGAGGGAAAGTGCCGCGCGGCCTCTGCCATAAAGGCCCGGACCACCTCACAGCGCGTCCCCTCGTCGCCGTTCATATGCTTCGGCAGCCCCGCGACGAGCGCCTGCACTTCATAGGCGCGCATGAGCGTTCCGAGGCGGTCGAAATCCGCCGCCGGATTCGTGCGGCGGATCGTCTCGATGCCCTGCGCCGTGAGACCCAAGAGATCGCTCACGGCGACACCGATCGTCGCGTCTCCGATGTCGAGGGACATGTAGCGCTTCACTGCTCATGCTCCAAATAGAAGCGAACGAGCTCGTCGAGCAGTTCGTCGCGTTCGAGGCTGCGGATCTTGCTCCGCGCCTCCCGGTAGCTGGTCACATATGCGGGATCTCCGGAGAGCAGATAGCCGACCAGTTGGTTGATGGGGTTGTACCCCTTCTCGCGCATGGCGGCACTGACTTCGCGTATCACAGCGTCGGCCTTCGGCTTGTCCTCGCCAAAGGCAAACATCATTGTTTTCTGTTCATCCAAATTGGTTCACCTCTTTATGAATACGCCCGGTCCACAGTACCTACAATTCCCCTCTTTGTACCGCCGTCAGCGCGTCGCGCAGCGTCGGATAGATGCCCGTGCAGATTGTCCGCATCTCATCTGTCGCGGGCAGCGTATCCGGAATCATCACGGGACTGCACCCCGCCGCGGCCGCCCCGCGCAGGCCGTTGTACCCGTCCTCAAAGACGTAACAGTCCGCAGGCGCAAGTCCGATGCGCTCAGCCGCCAGCAAAAAGATGTCCGGCTCCGGTTTCCCGCGCGCCACGAGATCTCCGCCGACGACTGCGTCGAAGAAGCTGCGCAGACCGCTCTGCACAAGATTTTTTTCAACCTGTGCGGCATTGGCGCTGCTCGCCGTGGACATCTTCACGCCGTGTGCTTGAAAATACGAAAGGATATCGCGGACCCCCGCCATTACGGGGAGATGCCGGTCCGTCTCCGCATTGACGTACGCAATGACGCGCCGTATATAGTCCTGCGCATCTACGTTCGGATAGAACCGACGGATAATCCGCAGGGTCAAATCGCCGCAGGTGCCGCAGCAGGCCTTGCCGAGCTCCGGATTACGCGCCACACCGAACGCATCCGCAGTAACCAGCCATGCCTCCTGATAGACTTTCTCCGTATCGAAAAGCAATCCGTCCATATCGAAAATCGCACCGCGCTTCATGGACTCCTCCACTTCATACCATACCGAGAATCACAGTCAAATATTACCACATAGCGCGGCAAAAGACAATCTCTTGCGTGCGCCGCCCGGCTACACCTCACTCACGCCCTGCGCGCCGCCCAGCGTGCGCGTAACGCGGTAGACGTCCTTCAGCTGCCGGACGCGCGTCATGACCTGCGTGATCTGATCGATGTTGCTGACATTGAGGCCAAGCAGCACGGTGGAGGTCTTGTTCCGCCGATTCGGCGTCGCGTTGATCGTGTGAATGTTGACCTTCATCTCGGAGGGTACGGCCAGAATCTCCGAGAGCATGCCGTTGCGGTCGTTGCAGACGATCTCGATCCCGACCGTGTACTCCTTGTCGAGGCCGATGTCCCAATCCACCTCGATCATGCGCGTGAACTCCGTATCGCTCAGCACGTTCGGGCAGTCGGAGCGATGTACGGAGACCCCGCGGCCGCGCGTGATATAGCCCGTAATCGGATCGCCCGGGATCGGATTGCAGCAGCGCGCAAGGCGCACGAGATAGCCGCCCTCCCCCTCGACGAGCACGCCGTGACTCGCCTTTTTGCGCTTGCCGCGGCGTGGTGTCTTGAGCTCTGAGAGGAGCTGCGAGACTTCGGGGGGCGTCTCCGCCTGCACGGACTTGCGGTGCAGCTCGATGAGCTTCGTCATGATGCCGTGCAGCGTGACGCCGCCGTAACCGAGCGAAGCGAGCAGATCGTCTTCGCTCTGCACGTTGAGCTTTTCGGCGACCTTGCCGAGACGGCCGTCCGCAAACAGCTCCTTCGGCACATAGCCGAGCCGCTTCGCCTCATCGCGGATGAGATTCATCCCGCGTTCGATATTCGCCTCGCGATTTTCCTTTTTGAACCACGCGCGGATCTTGCCGCGCGTCGCAGACGACGCCACGGTATTGAGCCAGTCGGGGCTCGGCCCGCTGCTTGCCTTGTTCGTGACGATCGAAACGATGTCGCCGTTCTTGAGCTTATACTCGAGCGGAACAATCTTGCCGTTGACCTTCGCGCCGACGCACTGGTGGCCGATCTCCGTGTGGATGTGATAGGCAAAGTCGATGGGGTTCGACCCTTTCGGCAGCGCGATGACATCGCCGCGCGGCGTGAAGACGAAGACCTCGTCGGAGAAGACGTCCAGCTTGAGCGCCTCAAAGAACTCCTTGGGGTCGTCGTACTCCTGCTGAAGGCTGACCATCTGGCGCAGCCACGACATCTTCTGATCGCTCGCACCGCCCGCGCCGGTGCTCTTGCCGGCCTCCTTGTATTTCCAGTGCGCGGCGACACCGAACTCGGAGATCTGGTGCATCGCATGCGTGCGAATCTGTATTTCGAGCGGGTCTCCGTTCGTCATGACCGTCGTATGCAGGGACTGATAGCCGTTGGACTTCGGCATCGCGATATAGTCCTTGAACCGGCCGGGAATCGGCTTCCACATCGCGTGGATCACGCCGAGCACGCCGTAGCAGTCCTTTACGGAGGAGACGAGCACGCGCACCGCGGAGAGATCGTAGATTTCGTTCACGCTCTTGTTGTCGCGCTTCATCTTGCGGTAGATGCTGTAAAAATGCTTCGCACGCCCCTTGATCTCCGCCGCGATCCCGGCATCTTGGAGTTTTTCCTTGATCCTTTGGATCGATTCCAAGATAAAGGTCTGCCGTTCCTGCCGCTTGTGCTTGACCTCCTCCACGAGCGCATAGTAGGCCTCCGGCTCAAGATACCGCAGACAGAGGTCCTCCAGCTCGATCTTGATATTGGAGATGCCGAGGCGGTTGGCAAGCGGCGCGTAGACTTCAATCGTCTCATGCGCGATGCGCTGACGCTTGTCCTCGCGCATATACTTGAGCGTCCGCATATTGTGGAGACGGTCGGCGAGTTTGATCATGATCACGCGGATATCCTTCGCCATCGCGAGGAACATCTTACGGTAGTTCTCGAGCTGTACGTCCTCCTTGGACATGTACTGGATGCGCCCGAGCTTCGTCACGCCGTCGATCAGCGCCGCAATATTCTTGCCGAACTGCGCCTCCATCTCCTCGATGGTCGCATGCGTGTCCTCGACGACGTCGTGCAGCAGCGCCGCGCAGATCGTCTCGTCGTCCATATGAAGGCCCGTCAGGATATAGGCGACGTGCAGCGGATGGATGATGTAGGCTTCGCCGGAGATGCGCACCTGTCCGCGGTGTGCCTTTTCGGCAAAGCGATACGCACGCGCGATCTTCTCCACATCCGCATCCGCTTGATAGGAACGCACTTTTTCCAAAATCATATCGAGGGTGACAGCCCCCCGCACTTCAGCGCTCATCGACTCCGTTCCCCTCTCTTTCCATCCAGCGACGATAAGTCGGCGCATCCGTCAGCGCCATCTTCCCCGCGGCCTGCACGAGTTTCCAGCCGCCGTCCGGCAGCGGCTCCAAAAGGCCCAGCTCGCGAAATACAGTGAGCGCACGCAGCATCGCATCATGCGGTAGGCCCCCCGTCTCCTGACGAAAGCGCAGGGTCAGCGCTTCCGCGGTATACGGAATCTCCCCCGCCGCATTCTGCGCGGCAAAGAGGCATCGGTAGATACGCCGCAGCAGCGCCCGGTCGGGCGAGACCCGCATACGCGCCGCGGGGCGCAGTGAATCCACCATGCACTGCACGGCAAAGGTCCCCTGCCATTCATTGATGCTCGGCACATAGGCGACGTCTATGTACTCATCCGCGAGCACCGCGGCGAGCGCACCGTGATTCCAGTACAGTCCCGCCACGCGCTGCCCTGCGTCGCCGAGCTCTAAGCGCAGATGCTTTCCCTCCGCGCCGATCGCGGCGGCCGCCTGCGGACGAATATCCCGCCAGCCAAAGATCGGCCGCGGATTGCCGATGCCATGCGGCGCGAGGAGCGCCAACTCCTCCACCAGCGGAATCGTCCAATCGGTCGGTGCGACAAGCGCCTCAATCCGAATCTTCGGCACAAAATCTGCGGGCGTAAGGCGGCTCTTCACATACGCTGAAAACGCCGCGCGAAAATCGGAGAGCCGCGCCGGCCGGAGAGAGAGGCCCGCCGCCATCGCGTGGCCGCCGAACTGGATCAACGTATCCCCACAGGCCGCGAGCGCCTCGTACATATGAAGCCCCGGAATGCTGCGGCAGGAGCCCTTATAGACGTCGCCCTGCCGCGAGAGCACAATGCTCGGCCGATAGTACATATCGACGAGACGCGACGCCACGATGCCGATCACCCCGGCATTCCAATCCTCGCCTGCGACCACGATCGCGGGCACATCGGGCGTGATGTTGAAAAGAAGCTGCTGCGCTGCGGAAAGGATCTCCTGTTCCAGATCGCGGCGTTCGGTATTGAGCGCGTTCAACGCGCCCGCGATGCGCTCCGCTGCGGCCGTGTCGCTTGAGAGAAGCAGCTCCACGCCGCGGCGCGCCGTCTTGATGCGCCCCGCCGCATTGAGACGCGGCGCGAGCTGAAAGCCGACCTGTCCCGTGCCGATCTCTTTCCCGGCGAGTCCCGCGGCCGCAATCAGCGCGCGGATGCCAAGGCAGGGCTGTTCCGTCATGACGCGCAGACCGCGCTGCACGATCTTGCGGTTCTCCCCCACGAGCGGCACGAGGTCGGCGACCGTTCCGAGCGCCGCGATATCGAGGTCGTCCTCATAGGAGTGCTGCGCCTGCCGCTGCCACAGCGCCTGACACAGCTTAAAGGCGACGCCGACACCGGCCAGATCCTTCTCCGGATAGGAGCAGTCCGTCCGATGCGGATTGAGCACGGCGCGCGCGGGCGGAAGCGCCGCGCCGGGCAGGTGATGATCCGTCACGATGATGTCCATCGCGCCGCGCATCTCTTCGATCGGCGCGACGGACGAGATGCCGCAGTCCACCGTGACGAGCAGCGCGCATCCCTCCGCTCGGATGCGATGCAGCGCGTCAAGATGAACCCCGTAGCCCTCCGTAAAGCGGTTCGGGATATAGTAGGAGACGGTGCCGCCGAGCGCGCGGATGTTCTTCGTCAGCATCGTCGTCGCCGTCATGCCGTCCACATCGTAGTCCCCGTAGACGACGATCGGCGCACGCGCATCGATCGCGCGCAGAATCCGATCGACAGCGATCTCCATGTCCGCCATGAGAAACGGATCGTAAAACGGCGTATGCTCCGGGTGAAGGAACGCCTCTGCGGCATCACGGGTACGGATACCGCGATGCCAGAGAATCCGGCCGACGAGCGGCGCGATGCCGATTTCCCGCGCAAAGGCGGCGGCTGCCGGGACGTCCTCTTGGACGATCCACTCTTTCAGCACAGATATCCCTCCTTTCTCCCAATGCAAAAGAGCCTGCTCATTCGGAAAGCAGGCTCTCTTTCTTACGCCTCCGCAGGCACAGCCTTCGCCGCAGCAGGCCGTCGCTCCGTACGATTGCGCAGCTCGATCCAAAGCTGGCTGGCGATGAAGATCGAAGAGTAGCATCCGACCGCGAAGCCGACGAGCAGCGCAAACGCAAAGTCCTTCGTCGTCTCGCCGCCGAAATAGTAGAGCGCCGCCGTCGTGAAGAGCACCGTGAAGACCGTGTAAAGCGAGCGCGTCAGCGTCTGGTAGATCGAACGGTTGACGAGCTCCTCGATGTTCCCGCCGCGGCGGAAATGCAGCTTCAGATTCTCGCGGATGCGGTCAAAGATCACGATGGTATCGTTGATCGAATAGCCGACGATCGTCAGCAGCGCCGCGATAAAGGACGAATCGATCTGGCGCTGTGTGAATGAAAACACCGCGAGTACGACGATGATATCGTGCACCAGCGCGAGCACCGCGGAGACGCCGAAGCGCCACTCAAACCGATAGGCAACGTAAAGAATGATGAGCGCCCACGAGATCACGAGCGCGAGCACAGCGTTCGTGATCAGCTCTCCGCCGATCGTCGCGCCGACCTTTTCCTCGCGCAGGACCGTATAGGGGCCGACATCCTCCGTCAGCGAGGACATGACCTCCTTGCGCTGATCCTCCGCAAGATCGACCGTGCGGATCATGACATTTTCCGCGGATTCGACGCCCGATTCTGCGCCCGCAAGCTGGATTGTGCTCCCGTCGAGATCGTATCTGGCGAGACTCGTGCGAACCTCAGAGAGCGTCACGGGCCGTGCAAAGCGAAGGTCCATGATCGTGCCGCCCGTGAAGTCGATGCCGAAGTTGAAGCCGCGCACGCCCATGCAGATGAATCCCGGAATGATCAGCAGAAGCGAGATGAGAAACCAGATCCTGCGATGCCCCGCAATATCAAACTTCGGCATTCTTCTCATCCCCCTTCTTCACGCCCAACATGAAGCCGGTTGCCCCATACATCGCCGGACTTTCGGAAATCTTAGCATTGATCATCAGCTTGAGCAGATACTGCGTCAATGTGATCGCCGTAAACATCGACAGAATGGTGCCGACGCCGAGCGTAATCGCAAAGCCGCGGATCGTTCCCGTGCCGAGGAAGAAGAGCACGCCCGCCGCGATCAGCGTCGTCACATTCGAGTCAAAGATCGTCGTGAAGGCACGTTTAAAGCCCGCGTCCATCGCGAGACGCAGCGACTTGCGGTTGATCTGATACTCCTCTTTGAAATGCTCAAAGATGAGCACGTTCGCATCGACCGCCATACCGATCGAGAGGATGATGCCCGCCACGCCCGGCAGCGTGAGCGTCGCGTCCATGAGATAGAGGATCCCGAGCAGCAGAATCGTGTACGCCATCAGCGCCACGTCGGCGATGAAGCCGGACAGATGGTAGAAGAGGACCATGAAGATGACGACGGCGCCCAGACCGACGGCAAAGGCGAACTGCGATTTATCCTTTGAATCCTGTCCGAGCGTCGGCCCGACCGTGCGCGTCTCGATGATCTCCACCTTGACCGGCAGCGCGCCGCTGCGCAGCACGACCGCGAGATTCTGCGCCTCCTCGAGCGTCTTCTGCCCCGTGATCTCCGCGCGTCCGCCGAGAATCGGCTCGCGGACGTTCGGCGCGGTGAGCACCTCGCCGTCGAGGAGAATCGCGATCGTACGGCCGACATTCCGCATCGTGAGATCGGCAAATTTCTGTGCGCCCTCATCGGAGAACTCGAG
>CAUQAR010000009.1:0-20879 GCA_963515775.1 uncultured Selenomonas sp.
TGGATGATATGCCGGATTTGATAAAAGTCGGTATGGCCGACTACAAAGTCGGCGCGGCTCCATCCACTTTGATCAGCTACGGATTGGGCTCTTGTATCGGCCTTTCACTCTACGACCCCAAGGCGCAGGTCGGCGGACTGCTGCACTACATGCTGCCTGACAGCAAGCAGGCGCGCGCGTCCGACACGCCCGCGAAATTTATCGACACGGGATTCCCGCTCATGCTCGCGGACGTGTTGAAGCTCGGCGCCGTCAAATCCCGCCTCGTGGCGAAGATCGCGGGCGGCGCGCAGATGTTTGCGTTCTCGAATACGACGAGCGTCATGCGCGTCGGCGAGCGCAACGCGCAGGCGGCGAAAGAGCTGCTCGCACAGCACGGTATCCGTCTGCTCGCGGAGGATACCGGAAAAAATTACGGACGTACGGTTTCGATTGACCTCAGTGACGGTACCTATACGGTCAAGACCGTCAGCAAGGGCGATAAGACGATTTAGGAGGCAGGTGAAGATCGTGTTCAAACTCGGTATGGCACTCCTTTTTGCCGTCATTGCGGCGCTCGTCGTATTCCTCACGGGACTCTTCGGCGATGCGCGCATCTCGACGGCGTGCCTGCGGAGTCTCGTGGGCTTCATCTGCGCCGGTGTGTTTACTTACCTCGTCACGTTTATACTCGAGGCGAAGGGGTGGGCCGCCTTCGACAAGATGCCGGACGAACGCATGGCGGATATGCAAAACGTGCTCTATAACGCCGATGACATCGACTTTGACGCGGATGCGCCCGGAGATCATACGGCGGAGGAGTTCGCCGCGCCCGCGGCCTTCCAGCCGCTTGCAGAGGAGGAACTTGTCCACATGAGAACGCCGGAGGCAGAGGCGGATGCCGCGGCGGCCGGAGGGGAAGCGCCCGCACCGGCATAAGAGCATGACGGCGCACGATGCGGTGAGAGGAGGCGATCGAGATGCAGGAGCCTGTGGAGGACATCGAGGCACTGTGGCGGGCCTATGAGGCAGAAAAGACCATCGACGTACGCAACCGCATTGCCGAGCACTATCTGCCCCTCGTTCGGCTCGTCGCCGGCCGCATTGCGATCAGCCTGCCGCAGCATGTGGACCGCGAGGATCTCCTCAGCAGCGGGTTCTTCGGTCTCCTCGATGCGATCGAGCGCTATGAGCTCGCGCGCGGCAATAAATTCGAGACGTACGCCGGCGTGCGGGTCCGCGGCGCGATGCTCGATCACCTGCGTGCGAAGGACTGGATTCCCGTGAGCGTGCGGCAGAATATCAAGCGCTATGAAAAGGCCGTCGCAGATCTCGAAGGGAAGCTCGGCCGCACAGCGACGGACGAGGAGCTTGCAGACGCGCTCAATTTAACCTTGGAGGGCCTGCGCCATTTGGAGAGCCAGGTCAGCGCGGCGACCGTCATACCGCTCGAGGAGTATCTGCGCACGGATGCGCCCGTATCCTTGGAAGACGGGCCGGTCGAGCATGCCGAGTGGACGGAGGTCAAGGAGACCTTGGCCGCGGCCATTGAAAAACTTCCCGAGAAGGAGCGTACCGTCGTCGCCCTTTATTATTACGATGAGATGACCCTCAAGGAGATCGCGGCGATCCTGCATCTCTCGGAGGCGCGGATCTCACAGCTGCACACAAAGGCAATCTTCCGCATGCGCGGGTCGCTCGCACGGATGAATGACGAAGAGTAGGGATGTAAATTTGCGCTAAATAGTTGTAATAGAGGCGCAATTTTGATGGATGGGGAGTGGTCTTGTGGAGAAAACCGTTGGGAGCACGCGTGAGGGCTTTCTGCTCGCGCTGAGGGAGGATGGCGGCTATCTCACCGTCTATCCGGCAGAGGAAGGCCGCGCGGCGGTCGAACTCTCCGCCGTGCGCAGGCATCTGGAAGAGGCGGGTGTGCGGGACTACGATCTCCTTCAGCTCGCACGCATCGTCCGTACGGCTGACGGGACGGAGACGAAACTCGACTCGGCACCGCCCGAAGACGCTGCGGAGGAGAACCGTATGATTCCCTTTACCATCGAGGTGGCGCGCGATGCGATGAGCGCGGCGGTGCGCTTTGACGAAAAGCAGGGCAGCCTGCCGCCGACCGCGGCCGACATTCTCGACGCACTCGCCGCGAAGAAGATCGTCTACGGCATCGACCGAGAGGCGATCGACCGCGGTGCGGCGCGTTTGACGCCGTTTATGGCAGCCCGCGGCACAGCGCCGGAGCCGGGGGAAGACGCGCGTGTCGAAAAGAAATTCGACATGGGAGAGAAGGGGCGGCCCGCGGCCCGCGCCTACGACCGCGTCGACTATAAGGACATGAACATCTTCATCCGGGCGCAGATCGGCGACGTGCTCGCCGTTCGGATCCCGGAGACGCCCGGCATTCCGGGGAAAAACGTATTCGGCGAAGAGGTTCCGGCCAAACCCGGTAAACCCGCGCAGATACCGCAGGGCAAGAACACGAAGATCGTGAACGATCATGAACTCGTCGCGATGATCGACGGACAGATTGTGGACGACGGGAAGATCAGCGTCGATCCGCATCTCGTCATTGAGACGAGCGTCGACGTCGGCACAGGCAACGTCGACTTTGCGGGCAGCATCGAGATTCGCGGCGACGTGGAGAGCGGGTTCACAGTCAAGGCGGAAGGCGACGTGGAGATCAAAGGCATGGTCGGCGGCGCCGAGGTCACGGCGCGCAACGTGATCGTGCACGGCGGCATCCGCGGCATGAACATCGGCAAGATCAGCGCCTCGGAGGATGTGAGCATCTCCTTTGTCGAGAACGCCAATATCGCCGCAGGCCGCGACATCTTCGTCAACGACGTCGTGCTCCACTCGGAGATGCGCGCGGGGCATCACGTCCTCGTCGAGGGCAAGCGCGGCATCATCACGGGCGGATCGGTCGGCGCGGGCGAATCCGTTCGTGCGAGCGTCTTCGGCAACAACTTCTATGTGCAGACGAATATCCTCGTCGGCATCGATCCGAATTTGCAGCATCGCTATGACGCGTTGAAAAAAGAGTGCGACGAGTCGGAAAAACGTCTGACGGAGATTCAGCTGTCGCTCGCAACGCTTAAGAAACAGGATCTTTCAAAGCTGACGGCACGGCGGAAAGAGCAGCTTCTGCAGATGACCAAGTCGCAGTTCCCGCTCGCCGCCAAGATCAAACAGATGAAAGAAGACCTCGCCGTCATGCAGGCCGAACTGGATGAGATGAAGCTCGGCTCCGTGGCCGCAACGGATACGATCTTCCCGGGCGTCAACGTCACGATCAACGGGGTGAAGAAGAAGGTGGAGGAGGAGCTGCATCATACGAAGATGCGTATGGTCGACGGAGAAATCGTCGTAGGAATCCTATAGAGAGGCAGGTATCGCCATGAATGTCACGCCGATCAGCATGCAGATGATGTTCCCGCAGTCCAACGAGGCGGGGAACATCCAAAGCAACATGCAGAACCAGGTCAACATCCAACAGAGCTTCGAGTCCATCCGTCAGAAGGAGGATGCGGAGCTTGCGCGTCAGCAGGTGCGCATGAAGGAAGAGGCCAGCGAAGACGCGCGCGTTAAGGATGATCCGGAGCGTGAGCGGCGGCAGGGGCGCGACGGTCAGGGCGGCAGGGGCCGCAGAGGCGATGCGCAGGACCATGGACCGGAGCTGCTGCAGCGGCTCGCCGCCGATCCGAATCGCGGCGTACACCTCGACATCAGCTTTTAAATCACGCGGGTAAGGGAGGCGTCCTGTCATTATTTCCATCACTGAAATTCTCGGTGCACTCATCATCCTCGGCGCCGTTCTCCTGCTCATCGTCCGCTATGTGATCCACCGGCGCCAGCGCAGCGAAGAGGATGAGGAGGATATTGCGGCGTCGATTGAAACACTCAAAAAGGAGCTCCAGCAGTCCGCCGATACAATCATCAAGCGGCTTGGCAGTCATGTGACCAAGCTCGAAGGACTCCTGCGCGAGGCGGATGATCGGCGCGTGCGTCTCGAGACGCGTGTGGCGGACGCGCAGCGTCTCGAGTGGGCGCTGCGCCAGCGGATTGAGGAACTCGAGCGGCGGCTTCGCGATCTCGGACAGACGCCGCCGATGCAGGCGGCATCCGTATCGGCGCAGGCGCCGGTACGCCGGCCGGTCTCGCCTGCCGCGCGCGGCGGGCAGCTGCCGCAGCAAGAGCCGGAGGTCCGCCGCGTCGACGGCGACGACTTCGCCTCCGTCCTGCATCAGTCCATCCTGCGTGAGCAGGCGCGGGACCCTGCGGAGCAGGCACACATGCCAGGCCCTTTGCCGACCGGTGCAGCGCCGCAGACTGTGCCGCCGCCCATGCAGCCCATACCGCTCTCCCCGCAGCGGCAGGCGCAGGCCTATCGGCAGCAGATGCCGCAGGCGTATGCACAGCGGCAAGATGCGCCGCCTCCGACCGCGCGCGTGCAGACACCGCAGCAGCCGGCTGACGCGCCCCCTCCGGCACCGGAGGAGACTGCCGTCCGGGAGGACGAGGCGATCATCAAGGCCCGCGCGCTCCTGCGCGCCGGCCGCACCGTCGAGCAAGTGGCACGCGAGACAGGTGTTGAGATCGGAGCGCTTCGGCTCATGCAGCAGATGACTCAAAGGGATTGACAAAACGGCAAAATCCCGCTATAATAGCACTCGTTCGGGACGTAGCTCAGCTTGGTAGAGCGCTTCCTTGGGGTGGAAGAGGTCGTGAGTTCAAATCTCGTCGTTCCGACCATTTTCAGCATAGGGACCTCCGCGCGGCCTGCGCGGAGGTTTTTCTATAGGAATGATCATGGGCTGAAAAGGAGGCGATCCCATGGATTCCATCGTGGATATCGGCGCATTGCAGATTCTGCTGCTCGCCGTCATGTTCCTCTCCGTCATGGTGGAGATCAAGACGGGCGGCATGGGCGTCGGCGTCCTCTTGGGGCTTGTGGCGGCGGGCGTGTTCTGGGGCGGCCAGTATACGCGCGGCCTTGTGGAGCTCTACCACATCGCGGTATTTTTGGCGGGTGTCCTCCTCATCATCGTGGAGATTTTGCTGCCGACCGTGGGGCTGCTCGCGGGGCTTGGCATTGCGGCGATGCTCTACAGCATCGTGCTCGCCCTCGGCGGCGACATCGGCGCGCTCGCGGCCCTCGGCATTGCGCTCCTCATCTCCATCGCCGCCTTTATGCTGATCGTTTCGCGCCTGCCGTCGAGCAGATTGTGGAACAAAGTCGTCCTGCACAGCAGCGCGCGCACAGAGCACGGCTTTGTCAGCGCAGAGGAGCGTCCCGAGCTTGTAGGGAAAGTCGGCGAGGTCATGACCGAGCTGCGGCCGTCCGGGACGGCACGCATCGACGGCCGTCCCGTCGACGTCATATCGGAGGGCGCATTCATCCAAAAGGGAACGCAGGTTGTCGTCCTGTCCGTGAGCGGCAGCCGCGTCGTAGTGCGGCAGGTATAGCGCACGCATCGTATCACGGAGAACGCTAAGGAGGTCATCATGGGAACACTGTTTGGAGGAGCATTCCTCATCGTCATCGTCATCCTTGCGGTGGCGGTTTTCCTTCATTTCGTGCCGCTCGGACTCTGGGTATCCGCCATCTCTGCGAACGTCTCGGTCAGCATCATGTCCCTCATCGGCATGCGCCTGCGCCGCGTGCCGCCGAGCCGCATCGTCCTGCCGCTCATCAAGGCAAATAAAGCGGGACTCGACGTCAGCGTGAACCAGCTCGAGGCGCACTACCTCGCGGGCGGCAACGTGGACAAGGTCGTCGACGCGCTCATCGCCTCGCACCGTGCGCAGATTGCGCTCCCGTTTGAGCGGGCGGCCGCGATCGACCTTGCGGGTCGCGACGTGCTCGACGCCGTGCAGATGAGCGTCAACCCGAAGGTCATCGAGACGCCGATCGTCTCGGCAGTCGCCGCGAACGGCATCGAGCTGAAGATCAAAGCGCGCGTCACCGTGCGCGCGAACATCGACCGCCTCGTCGGCGGCGCAGGCGAGCCGACCATCATCGCACGCGTCGGCGAGGGCATCGTCACGACCGTCGGTTCGTCCCAGAGCCACAACGACGTCCTCGCAAACCCAGACGACATCTCCAAAACCGTCCTCGGCAAGGGCCTTGACGCCGGGACGGCGTTTGAGATCCTCTCCATCGATATCGCCGACGTCGACGTTGGCCGCAACATCGGCGCGGAACTCCAGACCGATCAGGCCGAGGCCGATAAGCGCATCGCACAGGCAAAGGCGGAGGAGCGCCGTGCGATGGCGGTCGCGCGCGAGCAGGAGATGAAGGCGTATACGCAGGAGATGGAGGCAAAGGTCGTCGAGGCGCAGGCAGAAGTGCCGCACGCCATGGCGCAGGCCCTGCGCGAAGGAAAGCTCGGCGTCATGGATTACTACCAGCTGAGCAACATCCAGTCGGATACCGATATGCGTCATGCCATCAGTACGGCGGGCAAGACGGACGAGAAACACCCCGCGCCTCCCGTGAAGTGAGGACGCGCCATGGAATACCTTCTGATCATTTTGATCATAGCGGCATTCTCGCTGCTTGAGGATCGCGTCCGCGGTAAGAAAAAAGTGCCGCCGCCGACCGTGCCGCGTGAGATTCCGCGGCCGCAAAAGCAGCAGAAGACGCAGGGGGGAACCTTTGACATTCCGCCCATGCGCAACGCGCCGCAGTCGGCCCGTGCCGATGCCGAAGCCGTCCTGCGCGCGCAGGAGGAACTGCGCGCCAAGTGGGAGGAGCAGCGCCGCGCCGCGGAACGGGAAAAACGACGGCAGCGCCGGCAGGAAGAAGTGCGTGCCGCGGCCGCACAGGCGGCTCCTGCGCACGCGGCGGCGCGGCATCGTACGGCGCATGCCCTGCTCCCACAGCTGACGCCTGACGCCATGCAGCAGGCCGTCGTACTCTCTGAAATTTTAGGCCGCCCGCGCGCCATGCGGCGCTTCCCGAGACGCTGACGGAGAATGCCGACCGCTGTGGGTCGTCTCTCGCATCATGCGGCAAACAAGCCCTTCCCGAACAATGATCATCGAGAAGGGCTTGTTTATATTCTTTTGCAGATGCGAGGCCTGCTGTTGCTGAACGACGAAAACGGGGCCGCCTATGGATGCTCAAGAGCACCCATGGGCAGCCCCGCCGTTGATTCCTGCGGATATTTACTTGATTTGATTGAGCAGCGCCGCGATCTCGGCTGCACTGCGGTCTCCGCTTGCAGCGGTGATGATGGGCTGCGCGCCGAGCATGACAGTATTGCCGCTGGCATAGGCGTCCGATGTCGCATGCCCGTTCTGATAGGCGGCGGCGAGATTGCCCATGACGAAGTAGGCGCGCTCCGCCGAGGTCATATCTCCCACGGGCGCGGGCGTGATGAAATCCTTCTTATTGATGCGGATCGCGCCGCTCTCCACGGTGACGCGGCCGCCGCTCATGGCGGTGAGCTTCTTCGCGTAGTTGTCGCGACGGGAGGAGTTCGACGGATGATCCGCAGCGCCCGCCATGATGGAGAACACATTCGCGGAATTATTCCCTTGGAGGTCGATGATGCGCTGCCAAACGGCGGCCGTTGCGCCGGGGTTGTAGGCGGAATGTGAGATGTACTCAAACGCGAGGTTGTCCGCTTCCCATTCCATCGGTTTCGTAAGGCCTTGCCCGTTCCAAATGTTCGCAGCGATCGCGCCGAGCACCGTTCCCGTCGCGCTGGCGAGGACCGCAGGCCCGAGCGAGCTCTTCATGCCCTTTGCAGGGTGATCCTTTTGCCCGTGTCCCATCTCATGCGCGAGCACGACGGCGATCTCGTCCTC
This sequence comes from uncultured Selenomonas sp., assembly GCA_963515775.1. Taxonomy (GTDB): domain Bacteria; phylum Bacillota; class Negativicutes; order Selenomonadales; family Selenomonadaceae; genus Centipeda. The sequence continues at coordinate 7,804 of CAUQAR010000009.1, forward strand.
GTTCGTGAGATAGTCATAGAGACCGACGTTGACACTCATATTGTGCCCGAGTGTGCAGAACGCGTTGAAACTGTCTTCGTTGTTGATGAAGTAATTGTACGGGCGGTCGTAAACGCTCGCATCCACAGAGCCGATCGCGTCCGTCAGGTTTGCAAAGATACGGCGGAGCTGATCGTTGCGCGCGGTGCCATAGTAGACGCCGTACTTCTCTTGCAGCTGCGCGAAGAGCTCTTGACGGCCCTCTTCGGTTGTGTTGTAGTATTTGATTTGTTTATTCATCTCGGATGCCGCCACCGCACCGCCGATGACCGCCCCAATGGCGTTTCCCCAGCCCGCCTCCGCGACCGCAGGCGTGCTCAGCGTGACGCCCGCCGCGATAGAGACGGAGACGGCGAGCGCCGCGCCGCCGCGCAGAAATCGATTGTTTCGCATCGTCATTCCTCCTTCTTTCCGTGAACACATGAATAAATTATACACGATCGAGTCATGCGTGTCTATAGTAGAAACGTCATAGATTTTTTCGCCGCGTCTGAAGTGCGCGCTGCGCCCGGCTTTGCCGTGCCGTCAAACGTGCCGATCGATACGGGGCTGTGCTCTGCGGGAGATAAGATGGCGCCATAGATCCATCGGTGCGGTACGCCCGTGTTTGGGACTAAAAGCGAAGGATACGGATAGAATTCTTGACACTATTCTCAAAAACCATTAAAATGAATAGAAGTGTTTTTTAACAAGAATTTTGCAATCCGGAAACGAGGAGGTGGCCGTTATCGTTACTGAACTATTCGCGGTAATTATTGCTGTTATCGTCGGCGGCGCGGCAGGTTATTTTGCACGCAGGCGCACGGCGGAGGCTCAAATAGGATCAGCCGAGAACGAAGCGAAGCGCATTGTCGAGGAGGCCGAAAAACGCGCCGAGACAAAGCGGAAGGAAGCCCTGCTGGAGGCGAAGGAGGAGATTCAGCGCCAGCGGCAGGATTTTGAACACGACACGAAGGAACGCCGCAGCGAGCTGCAGCGTCTCGAGCGCCGTACCATTCAAAAGGAGGAGAATCTCGACCGCAAGCTCGATTCCCTGGAAAAGAAGGAGGAAGGTCTTTCGCGCAAGGAGGCGCGCATTGACAAGACGCAGGCGGAGGTCAGCGCACTCTATGAGAGTCAGCGCGCGGAGCTCGAACGCATCTCGGGCCTTTCGGCCGAAGAGGCGCGCACCGTGCTCATGGCCGAGGCCGAAGAGGAGCTGAAACACGAGAAGGCACGCAAGATCAAGGAGTATATCCAGCAGACCAAGGACGAGGCCGACAAGACGGCGCGCGAGATATTGAGCGTTGCGATTCAGCGCTGCGCCGCCGATCATGTGGCGGAGACGACGGTCTCGGTCGTCGCGCTCCCCAGCGACGAGATGAAGGGGCGCATCATCGGCCGGGAGGGCCGTAACATCCGCACGATCGAGACGCTGACGGGCATTGATCTCATCATTGACGATACGCCGGAGGCGGTCATCCTCTCCGGATTTGATCCCGTGCGGCGCGAGATCGCGCGCATCGCGCTTGAAAAACTGATTCAGGACGGGCGCATTCATCCCGCGCGCATCGAAGAGATGATCGAGAAGGCGCGGCGCGAGGTGGATCAGCGCATCAAGGAGGCCGGCGAGCAGGCGACGTTTGAGACGGGCGTGCACGGCATTCACCCGGAGCTGGTGCGGCTGCTCGGACGCATGCGCTATCGCACGAGCTACGGGCAGAATGTGCTCGCGCATTCCATTGAGGTTGCGCACCTCGCGGGACTCATGGCGGCGGAGCTGGAGTGCGACGTGATGCTCGCCAAGCGCGGCGGGCTGCTGCACGACATCGGCAAGGCCGTCAGCCACGAGGTCGAGGGGCCCCATGTGACGGTCGGTGCAGAGCTTGCACGCAAGTACCGCGAGTCCAAGGAAGTCATCAATATCATCGCCTCGCATCACGGCGACATCGAGGCGACGACGGTCGAGGCCGTGCTCGTTGCGGCTGCGGACGCGGTCTCCGCGGCGCGGCCCGGCGCACGTCGAGAGAGTCTTGAGTCCTATATCAAGCGGCTCAAGGCGCTCGAGGAGATCGCGGAGTCGTTCGACGGCGTCGAGCGCTGCTTTGCGATCCAAGCCGGCCGTGAGATTCGTGTGATGGTGCAGCCGGAGAAGGTCGACGATGCGGGGGCCGCGGTACTTGTGCACAATATTGTGAAGAAGATCGAGGGCGATCTGGAGTATCCCGGTCAGATCAAGGCGACCGTGATCCGTGAGACCCGCGTGGTCGACTATGCGAAATAGCGAGGGACAGCAGCATATCGTTTGAAAGCTGTGGGGACGGACGTCCCCGTATGGACGGAGGGGCATGATGCAGCAACTAACGTACATCGTTGCCGGCGCAGCGGATGCCCAGCGTACGGCGGAGCAAGCGAAGGAAAAGCTGGACAGGATACCGCACATCGAGACGCTGCTCATCACGATGGTGACGCAGTGCTCGGTGGCGCGTGCAGACGCGCTGAAGCTGCGCGATGCGCTGCGCGCGGTGTTCCCGTCGGCGCGCATCCTTGCGCATACCTGTGCGCTCAAAATGTCCGATCTGCGTCTGGATACCGAAGGGATCATGCTGACCTTCACCGCGTTTGAGGCCGCGCAGGTGGATTTCATCCTGCTGGACGGGAATGCGCCGGAAGAGGAGACGGGAGATCGGTTCGCCGGCTTTGTTCAGGCGCGCCCCCATACGAAGGCCGTCGAGTTCCTTGTGGTCGGTTCGGTGGACCGGATCGATCATATGCTCGCGTCCTGCTCCGGCATCGACGCGCGCATTCAGGTGTTTGGCGCCTTCGTCGATGCGGCACCGATGAATGCCTACGGCTATATCCTTGCAGACGACGTGTCGACGATGTGCGGCGTCGTTGCCGTCGTGTTTCACGGAGAGACGCTGGAGGTGCGCGTTGCGCGCAACTTCGGCTGGAATACGCTCGGGCGCGAGATTGTCGCGACGCGCGTGGACGGCTGTACGATCAAGGAACTGGACGGGGACATCCCGCTCAAGATCTATGAGAAGTATTTCGGCATTAAGGGGGACGGCAATTTCAGCGCGGATGCGGCGCTCTTCCCGCTTTGCTTTGAGGAGGAGGACGGCTCTGTCTCGGCGGGTGTCCCGATCAAAATTGAGGACGGCAGCGGCGATCTGACGTTCCGCATACCGATGCGGCAGGATACGAAGTTCCGCCTTGCGTATGGGGATCCTTACGGGATCCTCTCCAAGGCGGCGGAGAATGCGCATGATATGGCGGCCTTTTCGCCGCAGGCGATCATGGGGGCGTTCTGCGTCGGGCACTACCTGCTGCTCGGGGACGATGTGGTCACGGAGATGACACCCTGCGAGGGCGTCCCGTCGTTCGGATCGTTCGTGTTCGGCGAGGTGCGCCGCACGGGCGGACGCATCATTACGGCGAATCTGAACGTCCTGCTGGTCGGTATGAAGGAGCATCCAAGTTACGGACAGGAGATCGCGCTTCAGACGAAACGCGTGGGGCAGCTCTCCTACAATCGGAAGATGCTCGCCTTTATGTCACATTTCATCCGCGTCACGGAGGAGGAGCTATTCTATGCGAATCAGCGCCTCAGCCAGTTGGCCAGCAGAGACGCGCTGACGAATCTGCTCAATCGCCGCGAGATGGAACGTCTCCTCAAGGCGGCCGTTGCGAAATCACAGGAGGACCGGACGCCGCTTTCGGTCATTTTGATGGACGTTGATCACTTCAAGGGCGTCAACGACACTTACGGTCACGATATGGGGGATCAGGCGCTCCTGATCGTGGCCGATGCGATCTCGGGCGCAATCCGCGGATCGGATGCGGGCTGCCGCTGGGGCGGCGATGAGTTCTTCATCATCCTCCAGGGCGCCTCGCTGCAGGTCGCGGGGCGGGTCGGCGAGCGCATCCGCCGCACGGTGGAGACGGCCGAGATGCCGTTTGACGGCCATGTGACGGTCAGTGTCGGCGTCGCACCATTCAATACGGAAAGCGACAATGAATTGCAGCTCTTTAAAAATGCCGACGAGGCGCTTTATCAAGCGAAGAGGGCCGGCCGCAATGCCGTCTACTGCCTCGGCCTCGGCCGGATCAGAGCGGAGGAATAGGGCCGTATCGATGGAGAGAGAATGCTATGTTTGATTTTCTGCGCAGACGCTTTTCAGGGCGGCGGCATGGGCGTACGCCGCGTGAGCAGGCACGCCCCGGGGTGCAGCTGCTGGCCTCGGTGCTCGTCTGTTTTCCGGAGATCGAGTCGGTCTCCTATGATCCAGGGCACGGATGGCTGACGCTGGACTTCGTTGTCCGCGCCGCCGTTCCGCCTGCGGAGCTGGAGGATTTTTCGGCGTTTCTTGCAGAGAGCATCGAGACGTACCACGCGATTGAGGATGGCTGCACGAGCGATATGAATATCGGATACGAGCAGCACGGCACGCTCACGCTGATCCACCTCTCGCGCAGAATGGACGAGCTGACGGAGGGCGAGCTGAGCCTCATTGTCCTGCTCATGTCCGAGAAGTTCGGAGAGCGGCTGCTCGTTGATCCACATGGCACGGATGTGCTCGATGCGGAGTTCACGAGCATTCAGCGCGAGACACTGGAGCGCATGCTGCTCGCCGTGCGCGAGATTCCGCTGCATGACCGTCTGGTGGGCATCCGTGAGCGCGATCAGGTCATCGTCTATAATCGTTGAAGGAGTCCCGCATATGCGGCTCCGGGTGGGGAGGAAATGACGTGCGTATCATGCTGGTCGGGGATGTCGTCGGACGTGCGGGGCGCCGCGCTTTCCGCACCCATACGCCGCGCCTTCGCACGGAGCGCGGGGTCGATGTGGTCGTTGTCAACGGAGAGAATTCCGCCGGCGGCAAGGGGTTTACGCGCAAGGCGCTCGACGAGCTCTATGCGGGCGGCGCGGATATCGTGACATCCGGCAATCACGTCTGGGACAAGAAGGACGTCTTCGACTTCATCGACGACGAGCCCTTCCTCGTGCGCCCCGCGAACTATCCCGAGGGGACGCCGGGGCGCGGTTGGTGCATCTTCCCGTTCAAGGCGCGGAACATCGCCGTCGTCAATCTTTCGGGGCGTTCCTTTATGCCCGCGCTCGACTGTCCCTTTCAAAAGATCGAGGAGATCCTCTCCGACATCGGCGATCGGGCCGACGTCGTCGTACTCGATTTTCATGCGGAGACGACATCGGAAAAACTGGCGATGGGGCACTATTTGGACGGGCGCGTAGACATCGTGGTCGGCACGCATACGCATGTGCAGACGGCGGACGCGCAGATTCTGCCGGGCGGTACGGCGTATATCACCGATCTCGGTATGGTCGGCGCACAGGATTCCATCCTCGGCGTGCGGAGCGATCTCGTCATTAAGAAGTTCCTCACGGGCATGCCGGTGCGCTTTGAGATGGCGGAGGGGCCGGCGGAGTATGCGGCCGTCATCGTGGACATCGACGATACGGGGCGCCGCTGCACGGCGATTGAGCGGGTGATGATCCGCGCGGAAGCGGTCTATAACTAGGGAGAATTTTCATGCCAAGCGATCTGCATATCCATACGAGCTTTTCCGACGGGAAGGATTCCCCGGAGGAGATCGTGGCGGCGGCTAAGGCCGCGGGGCTGCGCTATATCGCCATTACGGATCACGATAGCGTCGAGGGCGTTACGGCGCTCTACGAGAGCGGACAATATCCTGCCGGCAGCCTGCGCATCATCCCGGGGGTGGGGTTTAGTGCCGCCTATCCGGAGCACGAGGTTCACATCCTCGGATATAATATTGATATCTACAACGCCGGCCTACAGGAGAAACTCGAGGAGATCAGCGAAGCGCGCTGGACGCGCTTCACCGAGATCGTCGAGCTCCTCAAGGGGCTGGGCTACGAGATCGGGGAGACCGAGGTGCTGACCGATGAGGGCATGTGCAAGGCGGTCGGCCGCTCGCATGTGGCGCGCGTCCTCGTGAAGAAGGGGTATTTCGATTCGATACGCGCCTGCTTCGACCAACTGCTTGCATGCGGCAAACCCGCCTATGTGCCGTACTTTAGGTTCGCCCCCGAAGAGCTAATTGCCCTCATCAAGGGCGCGGGCGGCATTCCCGTCCTCGCGAACCCGAAGGAGATCTGCGACGATGCCGTGGTGGAGGAGTTGATCGCCTGCGGCCTCGGAGGGCTGGAAGCCTTCTATCCGAGCTACGATAGAGAGGACACGCAGCACTATCTCGATATTGCGCAGAGACACGGGCTTTTGGTTTCGGGCGGATCGGACTACCGCGGCTTTGCCGGCCGGAAGCCCGATGCGCTCGGCCAGTTCACGATCGAAGACATCTACGCGGAGAACTTTTATCGGACCCCGCATATGACGTAGATATCTGCGCAGGAAGAGGAGACACAGCATGGACGTTATCGCCCTCGTCGGGCCAAGCGGCACCGGCAAGAGCCACCGCGCCCTGTGGGTGGCACAGAAAAACGGCGCCGACGCGATCATTGACGACGGCATCCTCATCAAGGACGGCAAGGTGATCGGCGGGGTTTCGGCGAAGAAGGAGAAGAACCGCATCATGGCCGTGCGGCGCGCTATCTTTATCCTGCCCGGGCACGCCTCGGCCGTACGCGCGGCGATCGCAGCCTCGCTCCCGCGCCGCATCCTCATCCTCGGCACGTCTGAGAACATGGTGCAAAAGATCGCCAAGACGCTGCGCATCGGCGCCGTCAGCAAGATCATCCGCATTGAGGACATCGCCTCCAAGAAGGACATGGCGCTCGCACAGTACCATCGTCTCAAAAAGGGAGAGCACATCATCCCTGTGCCGAGCATCGAGCTCAAGCCGCATTTCTCCGGCTATCTGATCGACCCGATCAAGAGCTTCTTCAAGACCTCGTCCGCCAAGCGCCGCCGGCTCGGAGAGCGCTCCATCGTACGGCCGGTCTTCAGCTATTACGGCAAACTCGTCATCGACGACTCGGTGATCAAGAATATCGTGCGCATCGTCGCGGGGAAAATCGAGGAGGTGCACCGCGTCGGCACGACGCATGTCCGACACATCGTGCACGGGGACGACGATCTCGGCATCATGGTTTCGCTCGAACTCGTCTTCGCTTACGGGCACGTCATCGGAACGGCCATGGAGGCGCTGAAGAGAGAGATCCGGCGCGAGATCGAACGCATGACGGGGATGGTCGTACACGAGGTCAACATTCTCGTCAAGAGCCTGTATGTCGACAGGGCTGCGGCACACGCCTAAAATCCATTCTTCACTTTTTGGGGAAAAAGTGCTAGAATGAAAAGGATTTTTTATGGCAATGTAGAACTAATATATATCTGTTTCGTATGCACTTTTTTGCGTACGCCGAAAATGGGAAAGGAATGTGACGTTTCATGCTTGCGCAGCTGGTAAACTCCTCGGTGCTCGACATCGGCAGCAGGGCGCTCTCTGCGGCCTCTCTCCGGCACGAGGTGCTCAGCAACAACATCGCCAACGTAAACACACCGAACTTTAGGCGGAGTCATGTCCGCTTTGAAGATCTTCTGCAAAAGGAATTGGGACTTTCAGAGGATCCGCTGATGAAGGTCGTGCGCACGCATGACCGACATTTTCCGATCCCGTTTCACGGGAAGGCGCGCCCTGTCATCGAGCAGGACAGTACGACCAATATGCGCCTTGACGGGAATAATGTGGACATCGATATCGAGATGGCGGAGACCGCAAAGAATCAGCTCTACTACAGCGCTGTGGCACATCAGCTCGGCGAGCATATCGGCAGACTGAAGAGCGTCATCAACAGCAATCAGGGCAGCTGATTATAGGAGGGGAACGATATGGGAATGTTTTTGGGCATTGATGCGGCGGCTTCCGGCCTTACGGCGGAGCGGCTGCGTATGGACGTCATCTCCAATAATATCGCGAATGCCAACACGACGCGGGCACAGGGCGGCGGCGCGTACCATCGGCGCTATGTGGTCTTTCAGCCGCGTGAGAAGGGGACGGGCATCGGCTTTGAGGCGTTCCTCGCGCGCGCATCCGATCGGATGCGTCCGGGGGACGGCGTTCGTGCGCTCTCGATCGAGACGGACCGCACGCAGGGGCCGCTCGTCTATGAGCCGGGGCATCCCGACGCGAATGCGGACGGGTATGTCGAGCGCCCCAACGTCAATATCGTGGCGGAGATGGTGGATATGATTTCGGCTTCCCGCGCCTACGAGGCGAATACGACGACCATCAGTGCGGCTAAGTCCATGGTGAATGCGGCGCTTCGCATCGGCAGCGGAAGCTGATTTTTGCGCTCATTTTTAAGGGAGATCGATGTATATGGAAGTACAGGCACTGCAAATGACCCCCGTAACGATGCGCGCGACCAGTCATCTGGGAGAGACCATCGAAAAACCGGAGCAGAAGAGCTTCGGCGCGTATCTGAAGGATGCGCTCTCCGAGGTCAATCGGCTCCAGCTTGCTGCGGATGAGCAGAATAAGCTCCTCGCCGCGGGAGAAGTCCAGGATGTCTCTCAGGTCATCGTGGCGGGGCAGAAGGCCGAGATTGCGCTCCAGCTGACGCTGCAGATGCGCAACCGCGCCGTATCTGCCTATCAGGAAATCATGCGGATGCAGGTGTAATCGCCGCCTGCCGTTTGCGTACGGCGCCCCTGCGCGGTGCGGAGGGGACGCACATCCATGATGACTTGAAGGGAAAGAGATTATGGGAGAGTGGAAAGAGCGCGGCCTTGCCATGTGGAAACGCTTTGACAAGCGGCAGCGCTATATCATGCTCGGCGCGGCGCTCGCGATCCTCGTTCTCATCTTTGGCCTGAGCTTTTGGTACGGCAGCAAGCCCGATATGGTGCCGCTGTTTACCAATATGGAGACCAAGGATGCGGGCGAGGTTGCGAATCAGCTGAAAGAGGCGAAGATCAGCTACGAAGTGCAGGAGAGCAAAACCGGCACGACCATTCTTGTTCCGACGGCGAACGTCCATGAGGCGCGTCTCAATCTCGCGACACAGGGACTGCCGCGCGGGAACAAGGGGTTTGAGATCTTTGACGACAGCAAGCTCGGCGTGACTGAGTTCCAGAACCGCGTCAACTATCTCCAAGCGCTGCAGGGAGAGCTGACGCGGACGATCGAGCAGATCGAAGCGGTGGAAAAGGCGCGTGTGCATATCGTGCTGCCCGAGGACAGCCTCTATAAAAAAGAGGAAAAGCCGGCGACGGCGTCCATCATGCTTCGTCTCAAACCGAATACGGAGCTGACGAAAAAGGAAATCAAGGGAATCGTCAACCTCGCCGCGCACAGCGTGAAGGGGCTGACGCCCGAGAATATCACGATTGTCGACGATACGGGCAAGATCCTCAACGATCCGGACGATCAAGACGAGAAGTCGCTCGGCGCCAAGACGATCACCCAGCTCGATATGACGCGCAAGGTGCAGGATAATATCGAGAAGAAGGTGCAGTCGCTCCTCGATCAGACCCTCGGAGAGGGCCGCGCTTTTGCGCGCGTCAGCGTAGAGCTCGACTTTGACGATCGTCTGACGGACAAGCAAACCTTTACGCCGGTCGTGGACGATGCGGGCATCATTCGCAGCCAGCAGGACATCTCCGAGAGCTACGTCGGCAGTTCGACGAATCCCGGCGGTCCGGCGGGCGTACAGAGCAATGTGCCCGGCTATGTGGAGCAGGAGAGCAACGCGAACGCGCAGTATGAGAAAAAAGAGTCCACGAAGAACTATGAGATCAACGAAGAGCGTCAGCATGTGATCGCATCGCCCGGTTCGATCCGCCGTCTGACGGTGGCCGTCCTCGTCAACGACGACGTGACGCAGCCGCAGCAGGAGAGCATCATGCGCACGGTGAGCAGCGCTGCGGGCATCAACCCGAGCCGCGGCGATACGATCTCCGTGGAACCGCTGCCGTTCAGTACAGAGGCGGCCGAGCGCCGCGCGGCGGAAGAACAGGCGGAGAAGGATCGTCAGGACCGCATCTTCTACATGCAGGTCGGCGGCATCCTCCTGTTGATCGCATTGATCGTCGGGGGCATCCTCATGTACCGCCGCAAGAAGCGTCTCGAGCGCGAAGCCGCGGAAGAGGCACAGCGCATCGAAGAAGAGCGCATTGCAGAAGAGCGTGCCGCGGCGATCGCTGCGGGCGAGGTCGAAGAGGAAGATCTCTCCGAAGAGGAGCAGCAGCAGATGAACCAGAAACTCGCGCTCCTCGCGCTCATTGATTCTAAGCCGGAAGAGGTTGCGCTCCTCGTCAAGACGTGGCTTTCGGAGGGGGAGTAACCATGCCGGATATGTATGGCAGCGGCGATCTGTCCAATCAACAGAAAGCGGCGATACTCTTTATCGCCATCGGTCCCGAGTATTCCGCGAAACTCTTTCAGCACATGGATGACGATGAGATCGAGCAGCTGACGCTCGAGATCGCGAACCAAAAGCAGGTCTCCGCGGCCCTCAAGGCCGAGGTCATCGCCGAGTTCTACTCCATGTGCATGGCGCAGGACTACATCTCTTCGGGCGGTCTCCAGTATGCGCAGAACGTCCTCGAGAAGGCGCTCGGCCCGGACAAGGCGCTCGAGATCATCAACCGTCTCACGACGAGTCTCCAGGTGCGTCCGTTCGACTTCCTGCGCAAGACAGATCCCGCGCAGCTGCTCAACTTTATCCAGAACGAGCATCCGCAGACCATCGCGCTCATCATGGCGTATCTCGATCCGGATCAGGCGGCGATCGTCCTCGGGGCGCTCCCGCCCGAAGCACAGGTCGAGGTCACGAAGCGCGTTGCGACGATGGACCGCACGTCGCCGGATTTCATTCGCGAGGTCGAGCGTGTGCTGGAACGAAAACTCTCGTCCATGGTGACGCAGGACTTTACCACGGCGGGTGGCATCAAGGCGATCGTCGAGGTGCTCAACCGCGTCGACCGCACGACGGAAAAAGCGATTGTCGAAACCCTCGAGGTCGACAATCCGGAACTTGCCGAAGAGATCAAAAAGCTCATGTTCGTGTTCGAGGACATCGTCCAGATCGACGACCGCTCGCTCCAGCTGGTGCTGCGTCAAGTCGAGACGAAGGACCTCTCGCTCGCGCTCAAGGCGACGCCGCAGGAGGTTGCGGAAAAGGTCTTCAAGAACATGTCCACGCGTGCCGCAGATATGCTGCGCGAGGAGATCGAGTTCATGGGCCCGGTCAAGATCCGCGACGTCGAGGATGCGCAGCAGAAGGTTGTCGGCGTGATCCGCGTGCTCGAGGACAAGGGCGAGATCGTGATCTCGCGTGGCAAGGGAGACGAGATGATTGTCTAGGGTTATCAAGGCAGCCGTCTGGGAAGAGAATCCGCACCTCATCGACGTACCGCCGCCCCCTCCCCCGCCGCCCGCGGACGGTGAGGAGGAGGGCCTCAGCGAGGAGGCCGTTCAAAATCTGCTCGCCCGCATCGCCGAGCGCGAGCAGGCGATGGACGAGCGCGTCAAAGAGGCGGAGATACAGGTTGCGGTCCTTCACGGAGAAGCCGAGGAGGAACGCGATCGGCTTCTCAGCGAGGCGCAGACACAGATCGAAAACGACCGCGCAGAGGCCCGTGCCAAAGGGCATGAGGAGGGCTTTGCCGCAGGCAGAGCCGAGGGAGAGGCCGCCGTGCGCGAAGAGATGGCGGAGCTGATCCGCCGGACGAACGCACAGGCGGAGAAGACCCTGCGCGATGCGCACGATGCCACGCGCGACTATGTCGTGCAGGCCGAAGAGGATATCGTCTCGATCGCCATGACGGCGGTGGAGCGCGTTCTGCCGCAGCACTTCATTGACGTGCCGCAGATGGTTATGCCCGTCGTGCGCGACGCCATCCAGCGCGTCAAGGACCAAAAGGAGATCGTCGTTCACGTTCCGCCGGACAGCTATGACTTCGTCCTCATGGCGCGCGATGAGCTGCGCGGACTCCTCACGGCGGGGGATACGACGCTCACGATCACGTCCGACGAGGGGCTGAAGCCGGGCGATTGCCTTGTGGAGACCCCGAACGGCAGTGTGGATGCCCGGCTTCAGACGCAGATCGAGCAGCTGAAAAAGGCCGTGCGGGAAGTTATGCTATGAATACGAGTGAAACGGGGGGCAATCCCCCATTTTCCATAGATATCCATAAATTTCAAGATGCGTTGCGCACTGCGTCTCCGATGAAGCTGACGGGTAAGGTGACGCAGATCATCGGTCTCGTCATCGAATCGCAGGGGCCGACCGTCACGGTGGGCGAGCTCTGCTATGTCGGATCCCATTTTTCCGGCATGCCGCCGGTTCCGGCAGAGGTCGTGGGCTTCCGCGAGGGGAGCGTGCTCCTCATGCCGGTCGGCGAGATGCAGGGCATCGGTCCCGGCTGCGAGGTCACAGCGACCGGCCGCCGCCTGCGCGTGAAGGTCGGAGAGGAACTCCTCGGACGCGTGCTCGACGGGCTTGGCAATCCGATCGACGGCAAGGGGCCGATCCTCGCGCAGGAAGAATATCCGCTGCAGGCGCCGCCGCCGCCGCCGCTGACACGTCCGCGCATCCACGACAACCTCTACGTCGGCGTACGCGCCATCGACGGGCTCATCACGCTCGGCGACGGGCAGCGCATCGGTATCATGGCGGGGTCGGGCGTCGGCAAGTCCACGCTGCTCTCCATGATCGCGCGCAACACAGAGGCGGACATCAGTGTCATTACGCTCGTCGGGGAACGCGGCCGCGAGGTGCGCGACTTCATCGAGCGGGATCTCGGTGAGGAGGGACTCAAACGCTCCGTCGTCGTCGTCGCGACGTCGGATCAGCCCGCCCTCGTCCGCATCAAAGGGGCGATGACAGGGACCGCGATCGCCGAGTATTTCCGCGACCGCGGGCATCGGGTCGTCCTCATGATGGATTCCGTGACGCGCTTTGCGATGGCGCAGCGCGAGGTCGGTCTCACCATCGGCGAGCCGCCCGCGACGCGCGGTTATACGCCGTCCGTCTTCGCGATGCTGCCGCGCCTTTTAGAGCGTGCCGGCACGAGCGCGCATGGGTCCATCACGGGCATCTACAC